>JBGPLV010000008.1:0-16486 GCA_041486625.1 Elusimicrobiota bacterium | reverse complement strand
GGTTTTGCCGCCGCAGCGACAACGCCCATACCGGCCAAGGAGCGGATTGTGTTGCACACGCTGGCCGGGGACGTGGTGTTGAAGTTGTATCCGTCGGTGGCCCCAAAGACCGTGGCGCAGATGCTGCGTCTCGTGCGGGTCGGCGTCTATGATTCGAACCACTTTTTCTGGATCGAGCCGGGGTTCATCGCCCAAATCCCGCTGCCGTATGACCGCTCTTCGCCTCTGAACGAGGGGCAACGGGCCTTGATCCAAAGAATCCCCGGGGAGTTCGGTGCGACGCTCAAGCACCATCGGGGGATGCTTTCAATGTCTCGGGACGCGAACGATCCCGACAGTGCTCTAGGAGCTTTTTCGATCCTCCTGGCGGATGCGCCGCAATTGGATGGGAAATACACGATTTTTGGGGAGTTGGAGTCGGGATGGGATGTGTTGCACGTGATTGAAACGGTGCCGCTGAAGGAGGACGGTCACACCCCGGCGGTGCGGGTGGAAATTACTAAGGCTGAAGTGATCGGGGTCAAAGCACTCAAGAAGTTGAAACTCGCCGGGGTCAAGCCCCTGTCAGGGGTTTCTCAGCCAGCCGTGATTACGGCAAGCGCAGCACCCGGTGAGGTTCAATCAGGAGTGGGGGGAGCCAATGCCCCCAGCTGCCATCCAGGGGATCCAGATCCGGCAGCCTCCGGCGCGATGGGGGTGTCATCCACCCTGCCGGTAATTGCCGTTCCGGTGGCGGCTCCCGCCCTTGCCGATCAACCGCCGCCCAAGCGCGATCAGCCCATTACGGTTGAGGACAAGACGTTGCCCGATGGGGAGCGGCAGAGGGTCGTTCTGTTCAAAAATTTCCTGATCGATAAAATTTATCCTTCGATGAGAGGCCCGTGGACAAGGAAAACGTTCAAGCTCTACCCTGCTGAGAAGAGTGCTTCATTATGGATATTGGGTTACCGTGCCGAAGTGCTGGACGGCCAGACTGGCGCGGCCTCCCAAGAATTTATGTGCCATACCAACCTGGATCTGGTCGGGACGCCGGACGCTCCGGCCGGCTTTCAAGGGACCCAATCCCAGCTTTCAATTTCGCAGGGCCAGAAGGAGATCATTTTCCCAAAAGGCTTCGCGTTGCGGGTCGATAACGGTTCTTACCATCAAATCGATCTCAACGTGATGGTGCTCAACAATAACTACTCCGACATTCATAAGCGCCTGGACTTCAAATCGACTATCCGTTACTTGGACGAAGCGACGGCCGCGTCGCGCCACCTCAAGGCTTTGGTCCAAGGGTCCGTTTTTACGGTTTGTCCCACCGAAGGCGTGCCTGCCACGAAGGACGAGGTTATCTGTGAATCGGCCACGCCTTGGGAGAGCCATGGGACGACCGCCGCTCGCCATCGAACTGGGCACTGGATGGTGCCTGTGGGACGGCAGGTGATGGCGACAGACGTCACCAATCAGCTGCACCTTCTTTCCGACACTCCGGTTCACTATATTTGGATGCACGTCCATCCCTATGCGGAATCGTTGGAATTGCGTGATCTCACGGAGAACAAAACGGTGTGGAAAGGTTACGCTGAAAATCCTTCCGATCCTAAAAAGGCTCAGATTCTCCGGACCGACTCCTACTCCTCGCCTCAAGGGCTTCTTCTTTTCAAAAGCCATCGCTACCAGTTCATCACCATTTATAATAATCGAACGGATCACAAAGTGGACGCCATGGCCGCCCTGTGGATGTATTTGGAGGACCAACCCCCCGTCTCCCGCGCCCCAGTGGCGGAGGCTCCTGCCAAGGACCCGTCCATCGATGTGCAGGAAAATCAGAGCCAGGAAGGCGAGCACATCAAGACAGTCCTTTTTAAAGACCTCTTGATCGACCGGATTTATCCCTCCATGCGAGGGCCTTGGAAGCAGCAGCCGCTCCGTATGCTCCCGACCGACGAGAGCCGGTTTGTTTGGATCACGGGATATCGAGCAGAAGTGCTCGATGGACGCACAGGGCAAGCTTCACAAGAATTCATGTGCCATACCAATCTCCGTGTCGTGGGTGCCTCCGGGGCCCCGCTGGAGTTCCAGCATGAACGGGCCCAGCTTTCCATCTCGCAGGGGCAAAAGGAGGTTATTTTTCCCAAAGGCTTCGCCCTGCGCGTGGAAAATACGCCGGAGCGGGAAATGAACGTGATGGTGATGGTGCTTAACAATAACTATGAAAAGATTCATCGTTCGCTGAATTTTAAGTCGACGGTTCGCTATTTTGACGATCACGCGGCCGCGGACCGGCACTTGATCCCATTAGTCCAGACATCCGCCTATACGGCTTGCCTGACCGATGTCAAGGCGGCGCAACCCGGCGAACCGGTTTGCCAACCTGCATCGCCTCCGGAACTCACCAAGTGGCTTGACGGCCGCGACCGAACCGGTCATTGGCTCGTTCCTCCGGGCCGGCAGGTGATCACGCACGATGTGACCAAGATCCTGAATCTCTCCTCTGACACAACGCTCCATTACATATGGATGCATGTGCATCCGTACGCGGAGTCGCTCGAGCTAAGTGATACCACAACAGGGAAGACGGTTTGGAAGGGAGAAGCCCGAAACCCGAAGGATCCGTCTGTGGCCCAGATCCTCTCGACCGATTTATACAGCAGCCCAGACGGCATTCCGTTGCACAAGGACCACCACTATGCGATGACCACGGTGTACAACAACCGGACCGACCACCCGGTTGATGCGATGGCCGCGCTCTGGATGTATGTCCGAGACCGTCAGTTATGAAGAAAAATCGGCTGAACAGGGCGGCAGTTCTTGTCGTGTTAGGCGCAGCCGCCCTGCATGCCCAGGCCCCTGTTCTGACCAAGACCACCCTCTCGCCGGTCTATACTATCGACCGAATCTATAAATCCATGGAAGGACCTCAGTCGACCCAGCAGGTGACCCTCCTGGATGGCCCGCCGGAGTTGGTATGGATCACCGGATTTCGCACGGAAATGGTGGGCGCCGACGGCTTGACGCCCTCCCTGCCCGAATTCATGTGCCATGTGAACTTGGATTTTGACGCGGTCAAGCACAAGACGCTTTTAGGGACCGGCACCAACACCAACAGCCGTATTCTGACTCTTTCGCAGGGGCAGATCAGCGTGCGATTCCCCAAAGGATTCGGCATGCCCGTCCTCTCCAATGAAGCGCTGAGTATGACGACACAGGTGTTGAATCACAATCTAGAGCATCCCGGCCTGCAGGTGCGGCACAAAGTGAATTTCGATTTTATTCGGGACCAGGACTTGAAAGAACCAATGAAGCCGCTCTACAACACAAATGTTTTCGGCATGAAACTTCTGGAAGGGAAAGACGGTCATTTCGGCATGGCGGATACCGATGATGCGAAACATGGCCCCAGCTGCCTGCCCGGCGCAACGGCACCCAACGGAGTGCATGGGTCCGTCTATCAGGATAGTTTCGAAAGGAAATTTACCGGGCACTGGGTTGTAAAACCCGGGCGCGAGGTGAATTACACCAACGTCACCAAGCAATTGTACCTACCCTATGATACGACGCTCCACTATGTGGTGGTTCATCTCCATCCCTTTGCGGAGTCGCTGGAGCTGCGCGACATGACGACGGGGAAAACCGTTTTTAAGAGCAAAACGCGTGGCTTTAAGGACAAAATCGGGCTTGCGTATGTGGACTCGTTCTCAAGTCGGAAGGGAGTGCCGCTTTTCAAAGACCATGAGTATGATATCGTCAGCGTTTACAACAACACAACCTCCACGGACAAGGATTCTATGGCCGTCATGCTCCTATTCTTGCTGGACAAGCAATTTACAAAGCCGGTTATCAAAACCTTGGGGCCTTACGCGTCCGCGGCAAACAGCGGGGCAGTGGACCAAACCTGGATCAACAAAGCGCGTGAAACTGGTGCTCTTTGGCATGACCAAAAGATCTTGCTCAAGACAACACTGGGCGACCTTGTAGTGACTCTGGATCCGAAAGCCGCCCCCGCAACGGTGGCTCATTTCACTGAGTTGGTAAGCGCAGGCGCTTACGACATGACCAAAATCCTGTACATCCTGCCGGGATTTGTCGTGCAGTTCGGAAGCGTCTATGACCGGACAACCGCTCTCAGCGAATCGCAACAATCCCTTGTTCACCGTCTGCCTCTGGAACCCGGCGGCATGAAACATGAAAGAGGTGTGCTATCCATGGCGCGCGATCCCAACGACCCGGACAGCGCCGAAAGCTCCTTTTGCATTTTCTTGGGGAATGCCCCGCATCTGGATGGCCATTACACCGCTTTTGGGAAGGTAGAAAAGGGGATGGATGTTTTGGACGCCATCGAAAAGGCGCCTCGCAATGATAAGAACCAGCCCAACGGACCTCTACGGATTGAGAAGGCAGAAATATTAGGCGACAAAGCAAATTTAAAAACGTCATCCCCCGCGGTCTCTGGCGGGGGACGCCACACGACAGGCGTTCGCCCGTCGTCTGGCGGATCCATCACAACCGCGATGGATTCCCGCCAACAATCCGCGGGAATGACAAAAGAGCGTTTGGTCTTGCACACCCCCTTGGGGAATATGACCTTCAAGCTCTTCTCAGACATTGCTCCTCAAACGGTTGAACAGGTCCTCCGCCTGGTTCGCGCCGGCGCCTACGATTCCGTCCGCATTTTCCGTGTTGAACCGGGATTTGTGGCCCAGGTTTCCACCGCTCAGGATCGGCTAACGCCTTTGACGAACGAACAACAGGCCCTCCTGCGAAAGCTCCCGGCAGAGTTCAGCACTCTCCGCCATCATCGAGGCATTCTTTCCATGGCGAGAGAGGATAACGATGTGAATAGTGCAGAAAGCTCATTCTCCATTCTCTTGGGGGATGCGCCGCATCTGGATGGGAAATACACCATTTTCGGAAAACTAGAATCCGGCTCGGATGTCTTGTCCGCCATTGAAAAAGCGCCTCGTCACGGAAATGCTCCTGATACGCGCGTCAATATTTTGAAAGCCGAAGTGATTGGGCCCGATTCCGCGCAAGAGGCTCCCAGTTGTCATCCCAATGAAGGGGGGGCACCGATGCCGGAGCATCTGCCGACGAGTGCCACCGATCCCACAGTTGTCCCCACGGATAAACCTGTCGTCAGCGAACAAGGGGTCACTCCCGCCGGGCAACATTACAAGGTACTCACTTTTAAGGGGATGAAGATCGACAAGCTCTATCCCTCGATGAGGGGACCTTGGACGCGCGCTTATTTGACATTGGCGCCCGATCAGCCGCATCTCTGGATCACCGGCTATCGCGCGGAAGTTCTAGATGGTGAAAACGGAAAGGCATCCCAGGAATTCATGTGCCATACGAAATTTGACCAAGTCGCCGCGTCCTATGCAGCGTCTCAGCGTGGATACCAATCTTTCTTCGTTATCTCTCAGGGCCAGGACGAAATTCGTTTCCCGGAAGGATTCGGCCTACGGGTCGATAATTCGAGCGATTATCGCTACGACCTGAATGTCATGGTTCTCAACAACAATTATCCGGACATCAAGCGGAAGCTCGATTTCAAGGCGACGGTCACTTACATGGAAGATCAGGAAGCTAAAAAGCGAGGTGTGATCCCTCTCACCATTGTCGCCACGACCATTTTTTGCCCGATGGATCCTAAAACGACCGCGCCAGGCGAGGAAATATGCCGCCCGGCGAGTCCCGGCGAGATGCAGGGGCCGAATGGTTCAACCGGGCATTGGTTTGTCCCGCCGGGGCGCCACAAATACCACCAAGTCCTTACGCTTCCATTGGCCAGAGACACGACCGTCCATTACATCATGGCTCACCTGCATCCTCATGCAGAATCCGTGGAACTGAGGGACCTCACAGCGAACCAATCCGTCTGGAAAGGTAAAACATTAAACGATCCCGATCCTGCCAAATCCCTTCTATTGAAGACTGACAACTTCTCTTCCGTCAAAGGAGAACCACTCTATAAGAATCACAAGTACGAGCTGGTCGCGGTTTATAACAACCCAACACAAAAAGACATCGATGCCATGGCGTCATTCTGGATCTATGTGCGCGTCGATCCCGTCTGATTAATAATTGGTATATTCAGCGGGTGATTTTGCTTCAAGCGAAACATCTCTCCAAAGCCTTCCCCATTGAAGGAAGTGTCTTCCGGCAACGGATCGGATCTGTCCAGGCTCTGTGGAATGTCTCTTTGGACCTGCACGCTGGTGATGTTCTGGCGCTTGTGGGCGGATCCGGCAGCGGCAAGTCGACGCTGGCCAAAATCGTCGCCGGCTTATTGTCCGCGGATTCAGGAACGATTCTTTGGGAAGACCATCCGCTTCAGAATTTCAGCCGTTTGGAACGGGCCCATCATATTCAGATGATTTTCCAGGACCCTTACGCCTCACTAAACCCGAAGCTCTCGGTGGGAACGCAGTTGGCGGAAGTCGTTCGAATTTCGAATTTCGGATCTCGGATCTCGGATTTAAATCCGAAATCCGAAGTCCGAAATCCGAGATTGCAGGAGCGCTGCATCGAGCTCCTCAAATCCGTCGGTCTGTCCGCCGACGCTCTCTCCCACTATCCCTTTCAGTTTTCTGGCGGCCAGCGCCAGCGCATCGCCATTGCCAGGGCTTTGGCCATGCAACCTGAACTGCTCATCGCCGATGAACCCCTCTCCGCCCTGGATGTGACGACTCAGGTGCAAATCCTTGACCTTTTCGAACAGCTGAAAAAAGAATTTCGGCTGACAGTCCTTTTTATTACACATGACCTGGCCATTGCCCGCCGATTTTCTGACCGCGTGGTCGTGCTACAAGACGGCCAGGTTGTCGAGGAGGGATCCGCTTCGGCCGTTCTCAAAGTTCCCAAACACCCCTACACAAAAGCGCTCTTGGAGGCCATTCCCAAAATTCTATGCTGACGCTTCATGAGCTGATCGAGCGACAGGCGAAGGAACACCCGAAGGCCGCTGCCCTTGTTTTTAAGGGCCATGTCACGTCCTACGCTGAACTTCAACAAAACATTGAGCGCTGGGTCACTGTCCTTTCCTCGCGGGGCGTCAAGGCCGGCGACACCTTCGGTCTGGTCATGCGCAACTCTCCGGAATTCGTCATTACGTTTTTCGCTCTTGCCCGCCTCGGGGCACGCGCTGTTCCGGTCAATTTTCTCCTCAAGGCGGATGAGATCGCTTACATTTTCGAGGATGCGGGCGTGGTGGGGGTCATCACGCAAACGCCGTTCTTGGGGAACGTTTTGGAAGCACGCAAGAAGCTCCCGAATCTTCGCGACGTCATCATAACTGGAGAAAGTAGAAAGGAGGCAGGAGAAAGTAGAAGTGTTCTTTCTTTTGAAGAATTAATGACTGCTAACTCCTCCCTCCTTCCTCCTGCCTCCTCTCTGAATCCGGAAGAAGTGGCCATGATCATCTATACCTCAGGGACGACGGGAAAACCCAAAGGGGCGATGCTCTCGCACCGCAATTTCATATCCAATGCCGAACAATGCATCGCGATGGTCACTTCTCTCAGCCGCAAAGACGTTTTTTTGTGCCTTTTGCCGATGTTCCATTCGTTCGCCTGGACGGTCTGCGTGATCATCCCCATCTACCTCGGCTGCAAAATCGTGATTGTGGAGTCCATTCAGCCCTTCGGCGACGTCATCAAACAGATTTTCAGGCAACGGGCGACCATTTTCGTGGCAGTCCCGCCGATTTACGCCGCGCTTCTACGGGTCCCTTTCTGGTGGCCGATGCGCTGGATAAACCCGTTGCGCCTTTGCATCTCGGGAGCCGCCGCTCTGCCGGTGCCTGTCCAACAAAAGTTTGAGAAAAAGTTTGACATACCATTGATGGAAGGCTATGGCCTGACAGAGGCGAGCCAAGTTGTGACGTTAAACCCAGAACACCGGCGATTGCCGGGTTCGATCGGAAAGGCTTTGCCGGGCATCGAGCTGCGCATCGTCGGGGAATCCGGACAAACGCTGGCCCAAGGCGACGTGGGAGAGATCTGCGTGCGCGGCGGCAACGTCATGAAAGGTTACTACCACCAGGAGGAAGCGACGCGGGAGGCGTTTGTCGATCCGGAGCGACAGTGGTTGCGCACAGGGGATTTGGGTTTCATCGATCCCGAGGGATACGTCCATATTTCAGACCGCAAGAAGGACCTGATCATCGTGAAAGGCCTCAATGTCTATCCAAAAGAGGTCGAAGATGTTCTTTTGTCGCACCCGGCGGTGCAGGAGGCGGCCGTCGTGGGGATCCAGGATGATACGGGAGATGAAATCATCCGAGCCTATGTGACGCTCAAAGACGGCGCCCAAGCCGACAAGCAGGAGCTTCTCAAACTTTGCCGCGGCAAACTCGCCCCCTACAAGTGCCCCAAAGATCTCGAAATCCGAAAAGAACTTCCAAAAAATACCCTCGGCAAAATCCTTAAGCGTGAGCTTCGAAAATCGTGAACACGGTTGTGAGAGAAACCATCCATAAGGCGGCACGCCGCCTGAAAACGACGCTCTGGCTTGTCGGAGGTCCAATCCGGGATGAACTTCTCGGGAGGCCTTGTGATGACTGGGACATGGTTTGCCGCCATGCCCGAAAAGTCGCGGAACAGGTCAGCCGGAAATTGCGCGCCAAACTGATTACGCTCGATGAACAACACAAGATTTATCGCGTAATTGTAGCCTCACCCGGTAAACCGCCCTCTCCCGATGGGAGAGGGACGAGCGCAGCACAGGGTGAGGCAAAGATCACCCTCGATTTCGCTGAACTCCAGGGCCGCACGATCGAAGAGGACCTCGCCCGCCGAGATTTCACCATCAACGCCATGGCGATTCCGCTGTCGTCATTCCCCGCGGTCTCTGGCGGGGAATCCATCAAGCCGTTAAAGACAATGATGGATCCCGGCCTACGACCTGCCGGGATGACGTTTCTCATTGACCCTTTCAAGGGTCAGCGTGATCTAAAGCGAAAACTCATCCGAGCCGTATCCGAGAGAGCGTTTTCGGAAGACCCGTTGCGGCTGGTTCGCGCTTTTCGGTTCGCGTCACAGTTTGAATTTAGAATAGACCCGCGAACGCTGCGATGGATTAAGAAGCACCGGGATGGCTTGTCCAAAGTCGCCGCGGAACGTATTCGTGAAGAACTACTTAAACTTTGGAAACAGCCGCGCTCCGGTACCGCGCTGCGCCTCATGGACCGCGTTCGGCTCTTGGCAAACATCTTTCCTGAAATCGAAGCCTGCCGCCGCACCGCGATCCGTTACTATGGGAAAGGGGGAGTGCTTAAGCATTCGTTGGAGACAGTAGAGAATTTGGAGTGGATCCTCCAACTGATCGAGCGAGGGAGCGAGGGAGTGAGGGAGCGAGAGAAAACAAGGACTTTTCCTTCGCTCCTTCGCTCTTTCACTCCTTCGCTCCAGCAGTATCTTCAGGGGACGGTCGGCGGCTACCCACGCACCGCGTGGCTGAAGTGGGCCGCGTTTTTACATGACGTGGGCAAACCTGCGACGGCCAAGGTGATCAAGGGACGCTTGCGCTTTTTCGAGCATGAGCATGTCGGGGCCACTTTGGCAATGCGCATCGGCCAGAGGTTGCGGTGCAGCCGCCAAGAGGTCCAGCTCTTGGGGCTGTGGGTCCGAAACCATATGCGGCCAGGAAATCTCGCGGCGACCGCCCGGCTTACGGATAAAGCCCTCTCGCGGTTCTTTCGTGATCTCGGCGAGGACGGGGTGGGGATGGTGCTCGTCTCCTTGGCCGATCATTACACGTATCTCGCGCGGTCGCGGTGGGGAAAGGGCCAAGATCCGGTAGAAAAAATCAGCCGGAGGCTCATCACGTCCTACTACGAAGAACGATCAAAAATTCTTCCGGCGCGCCTGGTGAACGGGCATGATTTGATGCGGAAACTCAAACTCAAGGCCGGGCCGATGATCGGTCGATTGCTGGAAAAGATTCAGGACGCGCAGGCGGAAGGCAAAGTGCGAACGAAGGAAGAGGCGTTAGCTTTTGCCAAACGGAATTTCAAATGGCAAATTTGAAATTTGAATCTTGCAATTTGAAATTGTGTTTTCTTACGAATTAAACCGGTAGCCGTTCTTGCCCACAGTCTCGATCCGCTCGGCAAACTCCCCCAGCTTCGAGCGTAGGCGCCAAATGTGGGTATCGAGGGTCCGGGCGGACTCATCCGCAGATTTGCCCCAGATCACCTGCCCGATCTCTTCGCGGCTGATCACCGCCCCGCGTTTGGAAACCATCATCAGGAGCAAATCAAATTCTTTGGGAGTCATAGCGACCGCGGTTTCATTCAACCATACTTGGCGGCGGTCCGCGCTGATCTTAAAGCCGTTGTTTTCAAAGTCGGTCACCGGGCCAAGTGATTGTTTGCGCCTGAGCACCGCCCGCACCCGCGCCACTAGCTCCCCCGGATCAAAGGGTTTGGTCAGGTAATCATCCGCCCCGACCTCAAGACCGGTGATTTTGTCCACCACCGTAGAGCGCCCAGTCAGGATAATCACGGGAATCCAGCGGGTGCGTTCCTCTTCGCGAAGTCGTCGTGTCACGTCCAAGCCGTCGCAGTCCGGCAGCCCCAAATCCATCAGAATGAGGTCGGGAATTTCCTCATTAAGCCGTTGAAATGCCTCCTGGGCATTTTGAGCACAGGTCAGATGAAAGGTACCATGGCTCTCGAGAGCTTTACGGGTGATCTGCATCTGTGCGGGCTCATCTTCGACAATGAGCACTTTGGTCACTTTCGGAATGGTTGGACTCTCCATCATGTCAAATCAAATTTAGATCGTGTTGACGCATATTTCAAGGGCAACGTTTTCCGCTTGCAATTTCCAGGAAGGGGGGGTAAATACCCCCCGAAATGGCTAAAACCATCCTCGCGGTAGACGATGACCCGTTCATCCTGGTGGTCGTGGAGAAATTTCTGACCCTTAAAGGTCTGAAGGTCGTGACGATGACGGACCCTGAAAAGGCCTATTTCTGGGCGGAGAAGAACAAGCCGGATTTAGTGATTTCGGACGTGGCCATGCCGGGAGTTGATGGGTTTACGCTGATTAGAAATCTTAAGGCCAACAAAGAGACCCAGCATATCCCTTTGGTTATGTTGACGGCCACCGACAAGGTGGCAGACGTTGAAAAGGGGTTTGCTTCCGGCGCACGCGCTTACATTTTGAAGCCCATCGACTGGGACCGCGCCTGGGCAAAATTAAAACCATTACTGTAGGGGCGGTTATTTTTTTGGGGGGTTTTGGGTGTTGATGTATTCTTCGATCGCGCGGACGGTTCGCTCACAGCCCTTTTGGGCCATTTCCAGCATCTCCTTGACATCGTTCCCCACTTGGCCAAACATCCCGCCTAAGACCATCCCGATGGAGCCTTGAACGGCCGTCAGAGGCGTGCGGAGCTCATGGTTTAGTTGAGGCATGAAGCTGGACATCCATTCGTAGAGCCGCCAGTGGGCCGAGAGGACCGCGCAAAGCGCGCCGGCGGAGCGCAATTCAGCTTCCCGTGGATGAATTTTCTCTTTATCGGAAAAGGGTCCCAAGAAAAGGATTCCCAGGACCCGCGTTTCGCCTGAGACAGGCACCAGGGCGAACTTTTGACCCTTCTTGATATGGGGTTTGAGGAGTTTGGTCAAAATCCCCATGGGTGTGGAGGCGTCCGCCTCGATGATGCGATTTTTGGCGAAACATTGAGCGAAAGGACCTTCCGCGGGCTTGATCGACAAGGCCGCCACTTTTTCGAGGGAAAGACCGTCCGCCGCGCGCACGCGCAGGTCCCCGTGATCATCCAACTGAAGAAACAGGCACACCTTGGCCTTCCAGGTCGTCCGGAGCATGCGGACCGTGGCGTTCAGGATTTGCTCAAAGCTGAGTTGTGTGTTTTCCATGACCTATGCTCCTATCGAGACCCCCAACGGGGCCAGAATTTCATTGATCTGGCCCACGAGCGTCATGGGGTCAAACGGTTTGGCCAAATAACCCAACGCTCCCAACTTCATCGCCTCCTGAATTTCAGCCGGCATGGATCTGGCCGTCAAAAAGATGATGGGAATGGAGTTGGTTTCGGGGTCGGCTTTCAGAGCCTTGCAGATTTCAAAGCCGCTCATTTCCGGGAGCATGACATCCAAAAGGATCAGGCCGGGACGATGGGTCTTGGCCATGGGAACCACTTGATCCCCTTGGAACGTAATCGTCACATCACATTTGCCCAGGCGCGTCAGGACCATCTTCAAAATGACCTGAATATCCGGATCGTCTTCGGCCACGAGCACTTTCATACTAGTGGGTTTTTAGCCCTAGAAAGATCCCAAAACAAGTGTTTTTTGAGGGGTTCTTTAGGGAACAGGGATGTCTTGGAAAAGGTCCGGGACGACTTTGATGGACGTGCCCGCGACGGGATTGACACGGATCCGGTGATTGATGAAATCATCGTAAGCCACGGTTATGTTGCAATTCGAATTGATCGTCAATTGCCCGCTCGGGGGTGTGGTCTGCATGTCGCCGACCAGAACGCTCCCCGCGAGGTTCCAGCTTGGATTGGCCACAATCAAGTTGCCTTTGACGTACAAAAACCCGCGAAATTGAAGGGCCGTCGTAGGAAATGGATTTTCATTAGGCTGCGACATTCGGCAGGTGCCGGTGGTGTATTGGTTCTGACAAGGCCAGGGTCCCGCGCGCCAGTAAGGATATTCCAAATTAGCAGTGTTAGGGCCACGCAGGTCTCGAGTGGTTCCCCCGCCGGCAGGATTCCCGAGCGTCAGGTTTCCAGAAACGATGACAGCCATATTGTCCATGTCGATATCTCGAAACTCAGCGTTCCCTTCTACATAAATTGTAGACCCTGCAACTGCGTAGGGAGCTCCGGTAAACAAAATAAAGGTGTCCCCCGCGGCAGTGTCAGGCCTAAAATATCCGCATTGCGTTCCTCCGGGGCAAAATAAAATGGCGGCGGCATGCGTGACCGGTTCCGACGTCGGAGACGTGGGTATAATCGTCGCTGAAGCCTGCTGCATGTAATAATTTTCATCAATGAGAGGAGGAAAACTTTGGGACGCGAAGGCCCAGTATTCCTTCTGGTCCGTGATCGTATCGCTTGCCGTCGTGTTCGGGGCGCGGATATAAATGCCTCCGTGGATTCCGGTGAGGCCTCCTGATGAGAATTTTCGTGGGGGTCCCGGGAACTTGTTGGGGCCCCCACCATTATCCACCTGGTCCATAGGATCATTGAGTGTATGCGTATCCGTGCTTAGAATGACCACGGGTCCCCAATGAACGACGAGTGGGCCCAAAAGTGGTGCAATGTATGGAATCATGGGTAAAATGAATGTGGGAGTACTGATAAGCTGCAAGGCGGCCGCCGCATGGACGCCGGTGGCAAGGTCGACCCCCAGCGTTCGTTGGCTGAGATAAGCAAGCACCGCCCTCGTGGGGGTCTGAAGCCCTTGCCGGTCCGGCAGGTAGGCGACTGCTCTCACCGCGACTTGATAGGGTTGCAGGCCGGGGTTCCCGGCGGTTCCAGTACTGCAAAAAAGCCTGAATTGGCCGCCGGAAGGGCTGGGCACGAAAAGGTTCGTATTACAATCCGTCGCGGCGGGAGCCTGAAAATTGCCGATTAAGGCGTTTTGCCATTGTGCCGTGCTCGAGGAAAGTTCCAGCGTTGCGAAAGAGATCCCCTCCTCTGCGATCGCCCGTCCCTTCGTCCTTTTTTGGGAAGCCACTTGGTGCAGGGACCCGATTTGGTTGAGATACACAACCACGGGGATGCTGATCAGAAGGATCAGTCCAATAAACACTATGATCAGAAGGGTCTGTCCGGACCTATCGCGAAGCGCCATAGATAGTATTTAACCCTTCCGGCCGAACTTTGCAATGACTACTGGGAGGTGACCATGCGAATGCTCTGGTTGGGCTGTAAAAGGGTGTAAACGCTGGTCGCTTGACCGGACCTGTCTAAAGGCATGTCCAGTTGGAGAGCGACATTGATAATATTCGGATCCCTGAAGTCTAACGTAAACATCAGTCCTGAAACGTTGGTGGCCACCACGGTATCCGTGTAATTGGTGTCCCCCTTAACGGAGTGCAGTACATGTACGGTGTTAGGCGGCGAATTCGACCATCGAATGGTGGAAGAAGAGCCGTCAACGCCCTGGAACCCAATCCAAGAGTTGGGGGGGCCGTTGGTAGGAGTGGTGATCACGACGGTGCTGGATTTGCCGTTGCTTAATAGGCGCCGAATCGTGTCCAGGCACTTGCGGGCGTCAAAATTCGCTTGTTGGCGGGCCTCAAACCTCTGGAAAAAGGCAATGTTAGGTTTCAGGAGTTTGACCATAGCAATCGCGATGATCACGAGAATCGCCATACCCAGCATGGTCTCAATGATCGTAAAGCCGCTTTTTCTCATCTTTAATATCGTGTCGCCATGGATTCTTGATCGATGAACAGCGTGTCCGCCTCCGACGGCCAAGATACATGCACGTGAACGTTTTTATATCCGGTGTCTCCCGCGCATTGAGGGGTCCAGGTCTGTGTCAACGGGTTATAGCTAACATAACTCACGCATACATATCTTGTGTAAGTGGTTCCCGTGGAGGGAATGACCGCCTCCCAAGGAAAAGTCGTGTAGTCGACAGCGTTGCAATTGCAACCGCCAGTTATCCAAGCAGCCGGAGGAGCAGGGGTGGTGACTGCCGACACGTCAATATAGGTATAAGGTTGCTTTTTAACGTCTTCGACTTTGCTGGAAGCGAAATTCGTTGCAGCCAGGCGCTGTCGGCTGGTCACCATGCTCCTTGAGCTTTTGGGGAAAAGCAACGAAAGCATGGCGACCACGGCGCTCACCATGACCACGGCGATCATGAGCTCAATCAAGCTGACTCCTGCCTGCGCCCGGGTTAGGGGCATACATTGGCAGCCGATGCTGTTACCGGATGATTCGTGGCAGGATTGAAAGGACCGCCGAGGAGAAGGTTGCTCCCCGCTGTGGGCGTACGGGTATAGGAGCCGGGCCCTTGAGGGGGTTTCCAACAGGTGATGTTATACGAGCCGTAGGGAACCGGAATGTCGACCTTGCCATCCAATCCCGTCACGGCGGAGTAGATGTCGGCGGCGGAACCCGCCGCACCGGGTCCGACCTGCGGCGGAGGGTTGGCGCCGGCCAATGCGGCTTTGGAAATCACAACAAGGGTGCCCGGCCGCGCGTTCGAAATTTGGATGATCGCCGGCCATCCGCGAACCTGGAAGTCCTGGTTGCTGATACCCGTGACTGGCAGGCTGGCGATAGCTCGGTGCAATGGAATCGCGGACTGCGTCCGATTGACCACGGGGTTGACAATATAAGGCACGAGAGTTGGCATGGCTGTGTCTGACGGGCCGAAGCCATAAGCGCCTCCGCCCGTTGTCTTTTTGGCGACCTTTAACGTCCCCTGCTTGTCTCGAAGCTCAATCGGAACGCCGTCCAGATAATCAGCCGCTACGACCTCGGCGGCCGTCACGTGGCCGCAGATCAGATCGGTGCCTGAACATGCCGGCGGCGGCGGTGGTGGCGGCGCCGGTGGTGGCGGTGGCGGCGCCGGTGGTGGCGGTGGCGGTGGTGGCGGCGGTGGTGGCGGCGGCGGCGGCGCCCCTGGCGGCGGAGGCGGCGGTGGCGCCGGAGGTGGTGGCGGCGGTGGTGTTGTGCAGACGCAACTAGTCCCTGTATTGCCCCAACCCACAGCCCCGCATTTCCAAAGAGTTAAGGTAGTCCAGCATATGGTCTGTCCCGCAGTGCCGCACACTGTAGTTCCATCGCACTGAGCCCCGCCTGGGCAAGCGCACGG
Source organism: Elusimicrobiota bacterium (assembly GCA_041486625.1). Taxonomy (GTDB): domain Bacteria; phylum Elusimicrobiota; class Elusimicrobia; order 2-01-FULL-59-12; family 2-01-FULL-59-12; genus JANLWZ01. Next base: position 684 of record JBGPLV010000008.1, on the reverse strand, counting down.
TGGCGGTGGTGGCGGCGGCGCCCCTGGTGGTGGAGGGGGTGGAGGCGGCGCTCCTGGGGGCGGCGGTGGTGGTGCCCCTGGAGGCGGTGGTGGCGCCCCTGGCGGAGGCGGCGGTGTTGGAGCGCCGGGCGGCGGTGGCGGCGCCGGTGGTGGCGGCGGTGAACAGGGCATGGTGCCGGAGCACCACCCACCGCAACCATTGCCGCAAAGGTTCCCTGTACACGTGCTGCTTTCGCAAGAACAATCGGGAGTACAAGGTGGCGGCGGTGGCCCCGCCGGCGGCGGCGGTGGCGTTAGACACCCGCAGGGCCCAATACACCCACAACTAGTACAGTTTACTCCCGCGCAACAATTGCTCCCGCAAACAATGCCCTGGTCAGCGCAATCGCATATGGGTGGGGGTGGCGGTGCCGCGGGTGGCGGCGGCGGGCATGCATTGCAAGAAATGCCATTGGGAGGGACAGATATGCAGCAATTAGAGCCGCAGCTCGAGCAATCATTAGGTGCACAGGAGTTACCGTTACAGTTGTAAAACGGCGGGCATCCTGTACCACAACCTCCTATTGGCGGCGGAGGCGGCGCTGGTGATGGTGGCGGAGTTCCCACCTGGTCGACCTGATCGACTTGATCAACCTGATCTACCTGGTCGACCTCATCGACCTGATCTACCTGGTCGACCTGATC
>JBGPLV010000007.1:0-17333 GCA_041486625.1 Elusimicrobiota bacterium | reverse complement strand
CTGTGGCCGCACCAGTTGACGGGCGACCAGCAATGCCATTATCAGGAAAGACAATCTTTACGTTTGGTCGCGGGCCGGACAATGATTGGGTTATTGATCAACGAAAAGTATCCCGCCGTCATGCCACGGTCATCGTTTCCCCAGCCGGCATTGATGTGCAGGATGGTTTTCAGGGCAACCCCTCAGCGAACGGCACTGAACCTTTGAACTCCTTCACCCGGCAGGCCGAAAAGGAGGTCGCCATGGCTGAATCCAACGGCCCGGTCTCTGCAACGAGTGGAGCGGCTGCGAGTCTCGCCCCGCAACCGGCCACGGCAGATATGGAAGTTTATGCTCCCGAGCTAAATGAAGGTGAGCGGAAATTGATTGTAGCGATGGTCCGACTCATGGAAGCCACCACAGAGGGAGGTCGTGAAGCGGCGCTGGATGTTCTCACGAGCGAGACGTTGGAAGAACAAGGCATCGTATTTACAGTTGACATCATGCGCCGTTACCTTCAGCACCGAAGCAACCGTGAGGCATATGTGTCCCTTCGCAACCAATACCTGATACTGCCGCTGGCGGATAAGGATTCTAAACTCTCCATCGAATTTTTTGGCCAGATCGATGTCAATCCCAATTCCATCAAAATGCGCCTGCGAAAGAAGGAGGATAGCGGACTATTAACGGAAATTTGCGATCGTCGGGCTGCTGTTGAGGTCCCGCTGAATGAGTCTGTGGCGGGCAAGCTCTTGGTCGCGCTTTATCAAATCCAGCAACTCACCGGAACGAGCATCACAAACATTCTGCAGAAAAGCAAGGTGAGCGTGACAGTGCCGATGGTCCAGACGTATCTCCAAATGGTCGAAACAAAGCGATCGGATTTAGAATCCCTATTGGGCAAACTTATTGCCCCACGATACGAGACGGCGGGGCATAAGGATGAATTCGCGTATGCGCGCCGCCTGCTACCGATGCTACACAAGGAAGGCAAACTTGACGAATTCGTACGTTCCGCCGCTCCCTCCTCCGCCCGGAGCAAGGGCATTCCGCAGCGTCTCGCTTTATTTGCGGGGGCGGCGATCGGCGTCGGCGCGGTCTTGTCCCTCATGGCCGGAGACCTCTTCGCGGCTGGCAAGATGACCGCAGCAAGCTTTTCTCTTTTCTCTTTCGGGGTGCCGGCTTCCTTATTTTCGCGGGAACCAGCAGCTTCGGGCGGGGGCGCAACCCGCAAGCCGCAGGTGCCATCTGTACTATACAACGGCCAAGCGATGAAGCCAGATCCGGACGGCAAGGTTCGGCTGCGGTATGGCGAGACCGCCGCCTACCTGGTGATCGACCCGGGGGAATCGATGGCTTTTCTCGGAACGTCCAACCCGGGGAATCCTTTCGATCAATACGCGGCGGTCGATCTCGCCATCGGTGGAGTGAGGCGCTATTCGTTCGGCGAATCATGGCGCCATCCAGGGATGCCTTGGGGCATCCTTCGGTTGGCGGAGTCTGTTCGGATCGACTGCCAAACAAGTAACTTCGTCCTACATGTTACAGATCCCACGGACGGGAAACTCATACGCTACGTACAGGCAGAACCACAAGTTCAATCGAGATCCGGCGCGCCCCCAGAGGCGCTAACAACAGAAAGCCGCCAAGATTACTATCAAGACGCGCGCCGACGTGAACTGGAAGAAGAACCACGATCGCAAAGAAAACCACACCGAGCGCGCCGTGTTCTCTATGACGGCCGGGAATTGGAGCCGGGAGACGATGGCACGATCACGCTGCGTTATGGCGAGTCGGACGCCTATCTCGTGATCGATCCTGTAAAGCTGACGGCCTTTCTTGAAACGCGCCAGCAGGGAGTTCCCTCTCATCCGTACGCTATTTTGGATCTGAGGATCGGAGGAGTTCGGCAATACGCGTTCGGCGAATCATGGCGTCATCCACGGATGCCTTGGGGCATTCTCCGGCTGGCAGAGTCCGTTCGGATTGGATTGGAGAGTGACATCATTCTACGGGTCATCGATAAAACGGATAAGCAGTCATTGCGGCGGGTCGCTTCGAAAGACGCCGCGGAGCAAGTCTCTCCCTTTAGTGAAACGGATCTTGACCAGTTTGAGAGGCTGGCAGCACGATTGGAAGAATTTCGATCACAGCATGGAGACACCGAGGGGACCAATCACTTTCGCGACTATCTCAGTTCGCATCATCCTGATATCAGCCTCACGGGACGCGGAGCTACAGCCGTTGTGTTTCGCAAAGGTGATTTTGTTATTAAGGTAATTCATCGCGGTCCGAAATGGCCGGAGCCAAGACGCGCTGATTTCTCAAAATATTCAACATTGGCCCTTCAACATTTGCATGCCAAGTATCCCTTAATCGTTCCGACCACCATTGAGCCCCGAAGCGGGCTTATTGTGCAGACCGCCTTGCCCCTGGAAGACTTATTTACTGATTTCGAACTTCACGGCAACGCGCAAAATGTCGCGCAAGTCAATATGGGCAATATTCTTAGAGAAGCCGAAGAAGGCATGCCAGAAGAGCTTGGCTTTCGAGTGATATTTGATTGGGGGAGTTCCCTGAACTTCCGCTTTGATGAGAACGGTCAAATCAAAGCGTGGTTTGATCCTATCGACAAGGTTCGAACGGCTGAAGAAGCGGCGGACTTACGCTCCAGGCTTAATAAGCCAGAATCCCCACGAGGGGAGATGTGGATGCTGCGTGGCTGGCCGCGATGGTTGGCCAGGATCGCGGAAACCGCGATCTTTACAGCGCTTTGGTTCGGCGGGCTGTATTTTATGGGTGATTTTACTTTCGCGACACGTCTGCTCGTTATTTCAGGAGTGATGTCCGGACTGCATATCTTTGGTCGGGACCCGAAACTTCCTGAAGACAAAGAAGGAACCTTCCGCCAAAGGTGGCTCAGTGGACAAGTGAAGTACGGAGACGGGCCGCTGGAACGGTATGGGTGGTGGAATGGGCTGAGATTGGCCGGACTTTTCTGCCTGCTCTCTTTGGCTTCCTTCGCTCTTCTCCAACTACATCCTGAAATCATCACGAAGACCATGCTTAGCACGTATCAAGGATTGATTCCCTTTATCTTGATGGCAGGCCTCAGCCACCTCGAACACTGGCACATTTGGAACGATCAGATCACTGTATCGCCTTGGGGAAAACGCCGGGGCTTTCCGAAAGGGGAGATAAAACCCGGCAGCACAAACTCAGAGCAGGCTATAAAAGTCGCCATTATCGAAGCGCAAAAGACCAACCAGCCTCTAGAACCACTCATTTGGCAAGCCCTGCGACTTCGGTTCTCCCAGTATCAGGATGCCAACCAGCTTCCAGCAAACTTCTGGAGCGGCGCTCATTTCTACAGCATTCTACAGGACGCCGGGGTACAGAACCCATACGCATCACCCTATCGAGTGATTGAGCAACAGTACAGCCAGATCATCAACACGGCCAATAAAGGCAGACTGGCAGATCACAACCCTAGTGAATACGCTCGCCAAGTTTTAGCGGGCATTGGTGGGTTCGAGGCTGAAAAAGACCGGGAAACCGCTGAGCAAACTCTTAAAGTTGCCATCATCGAAGCGCAAAAGACCGGCCAGGCTCTAGAACCACTCATTTGGCAGGCTCTGCGACTTCGGTTCTCCCGTTATCAGAGCGCCAACCAGCTTCCAGCAAACTTCTGGAGCGGCGCCCACCTCTACGGCATACTCCGCGATGCAGGGGTGCAGGACCTATATTCCTCAGGCAACAAGGAGATTGAGAAGCAGTACGAACAGATCATCAACACGGCGAATACGGATCGGTTATCCGAGCGCCGCCCCGCTGAATTCGCTGGCCGGGTATCGGCTGCCATCGACCGGCTCGGTGCCGAGAAGAAAATTAAGGACGAAATCACTCAAGCTCAGCAGGCCGGCCGGTCTCTGGAACCGCTCATTTGGCAATTCATACGGCTCCGGTTTGCCCAGTATCAGGATGCCAACCGGCTTCCAGTAAACTTCTGGAGCGGCGCTCATTTCTACAGCATTCTGAAGGACGCCGGGGTACAGAACCCATACGCATCACCCTATCGAGTGATTGAGCAACAGTACAGCCAGATCATCAACACGGCCAATAAAGGCAGACTGGCAGATCACAACCCTGCTGAATTCAGCCAACAAGTTAGCATCGGAATCGAGAAATTGACCCACGTTTCGCGTGAGAAGCCAGGTTCATATCTGGGCGCTTATGCGGCCGGGATTGTTGGGTTAAATTACCTAATGCCCCTCCTGATCCAAGCGCTGAGGCCGATGGTGCACCTCCTCCATGGCCATGCGCTTTCTCCCCTCCATTTCATCGTGTGGGCAGCCATCGCCGGGATTGTCACCATAGGGACTGCCGCTTATGCCACGAGATGGCTTACAGCAAAACAAGCTGAGCAAAACCGAAAATCAAGCTGGCTCACATCTGGTCTCCGCAACGTCGCAGATGCTGAACGGGCCGCTGCACAACTCACCCCTGGAGCTGCATACCGAGGGGACGTGCTCGAATCGGTAGCCACCCCGCAAGCTCCTGGGCTTATCCAAGCAGCCGGTTCGATCCGAGAAAGCCTCATCGAATTTGCCCGCCAAGCCTGACCCTGCAATCCAGAACACGGAAACTATGCAACTGTGAAACTATGGAACTATAAAACGTTGAACTCGCACAGTTCTCAGTTCCCAGTTACATAGTTGCATAGTTCCCAGTTTCCCTTCCCGACCACATTTTCTGCGAATAAAATCTGGGTTTTTGCGTCTAATATGTGGAGGTAATCAAAATGCATGAGAAACTATTAGACGATCGATTGTTGGATTTTGCGAGCAATGTGCTTACTTTGATGGAGAAAATGCCGAAATCTCTACCAGGACGGCGACTTTCGGATCAGTTGATTCGGTCCGGCACATCCATCGGCGCTAACTATGAAGAAGCGACAGGGGCCGAATCCAGAGCAGATTTTCTCCATAAAATGCGGATCGCGTTCAAGGAAGCGCGAGAAACGTGCTATTGGCTACGACTGATCGAGAGATCGCGGATGCTAGCTCCTGATGTTATCGAGTTGGTTCTGAAGGAATCTCTAGAAATCCGGGCAATGCTCGGAAAATCGATAACGACGACTAAAAATGGCACGGAAACTATGAAACTGTGAAACTATGAACTATGAAACGCTGAACTCGCACAGTTCTCAGTTCCATAGTTGCATAGTTACACAGTTCTTCGTTTCCGTTAGATCAGAGGAATGCGATTAACTTCCGGCAACGGAACAGGACTCGCAAGTCCGTATTGCGACCGATACCACGGCCACAGCACCTCGAGAAGGACTTTGACCATGCAGGCAATCGGAACAGCAAAGAGAAGACCCCAGAACCCAAAGAGCTTGGCACCCGCCATGAGAGCAAACACGATCATGACGGGATGGAGGTGGACCGCGCTTCGCATGACGGTCGGCTGGATAAACCAATCCTCGATAAAGCGCACGCTCGCGCACACGACCGCCACCTTTAGGACACCCACAACGCTTCCCCATTGGAATAGCGCCACGCCGCCACCCAAGAGAACTCCCATCACCGGTCCCACGTACGGAACAATGTTTGCGAGTCCTACCACAATGGCAATTTGAAGCGCGTAGTCCAAACCGATCGCCCAAAAACCGGCAAGAGCAATACATCCCACGCATAAGCATTCCAGGGATATTCCCCGCACGTATTTGCCGAGAGAATTATCGACTTCGACCATAAGCCCCAAGACCATTTCAACGTAGCGGGACGGGACCCAGCCGAGGACATGGTCGCGCAAGCGAGGACCTTCTTGGATAAGGAAAAATCCGATGAAAGGGACGAGAAAGGCGATCTCTAGGATCGGCAAAATTCCCATCGCGAAGGACGGCATCCTATTCAATACATCCTGCGGCCACGTCCTTCCGTGGTCCGCCACGTAATCCAAAATCGCTACATTCGCAAAAAGCCGGCGAGCCAGCGTCTGAAAAGGCCGGCCGTCATCATGTATTGGGGTGGATTTTAAGGAGGCGCGCACTTTGGCAAACGTTTCTCCTCCTTTTTGTACGTAGACCGGCATGTTGTGGGCGGCTTCCTCTGCTTCAAGCGCGGCCACCCACGCGAGCTTATACGACGACAGCGTAATTACGGTCATGAGACTCACATAGAGGACAACCACAACGGGCCGGCGGCGCAAACCGCGGACTTCAAAGAAACGCACGAGAGGATTAAAAAGATAGGCCAAGACCGCCGACAGAACGAATGGGAGAAGAACTTCCTGGACCCTGTAAAGAAAGTAGGCGGTGGCCGTTAGAAAAAAAAGAGGAATGACCGTGCGGCCGGAGAGGCTCATACTACTTCTCTGACTTTGACGGTCGAGGCGATGGAAATGGGAGCCATGTCGGTCATCGATCGAAGGCGCGCCGCCAAGAGCATCCCGAGATGGGTCATAATGGCCGCGCCGATGTGCGGAACGTGTCGGACGAGTTTTTCCAGCTCGGTCTTGTACAACAAATGGACGCGCACCGGCTCCATTGCGGCTGCTGTTGCGCTCCTTGGGCGCTCATCCAGGAGCGACATCTCGCCAAAATAGTCGCCGGGGTTTAGGACAGCCAGCGTGGCGGTGCCGCCATCCGCTGTTTTGCGAGAAATCTCAACGCGGCCCGACTCCAAAATAAAGAGCGCGCGACCGATGTCCCCCTCGTGAAAGAGAATCTCCCCCGGCGCATAGGACCGGATGACCAGAGCTTGGAACAAGTGTCCGAATTCGCGGCGGGAAATACCCTGAAAAAGCGAAACCCGCTGGAGAAACTTCCGTTTGCGGTTAAATTCCGGGTCGAGAATGTAATCTTTAAACCAGCGAATCATCCTGTTGCGAGTATAACGGACTTCCGCACAACGTCAATGAAAAAGGTAAGTTCCTTTTCGGAAATGGCGAGAGGCGGCATGAGAACAACAACATCCCCCAGCGGGCGAAGCCATACTCCTTTTTTGAAGGCGGCATCACAAACTTTAAGGCCCATGCGAGCAGCAGGAGGGTAGCGGGTGGAGTTGTCTTGAGACAACTCGATCCCGGCCATCAGGCCTACTTGACGGATTTCCTTCACATGAGGGTGCGTTTTGAGCGGGGCCAGACCTTGAGCCAGCTGTTTGGCACGTGCACGGACATTTTTAAGCAGGTTTTCCTTCCTATATAAGGCGAGATTCTCCAGAGCGACAGCACATGCCAGGGGGTTGGCGGTGTAGGTATGGCCATGAAAAAACGTTTTAAATTCATCATACCGGCCGAGAAACGCTTGGTAGATCTTTTCGCGGGTCAGTGTTGCCGCAAGCGGCAGATACCCCCCCGTAATGCTTTTGGCCACGCAAAGGAAATCCGGTGACACGCCCTCTTGTTCGCTGGCGAACATCGTCCCGGTCCGGCCAAAGCCGGTGGCGACTTCATCCACAATTAATAGTACCTGGTACCTCTTACATAGCCGTGAGACATGGGCGAGATATCCTTTGGGCATCACGAGCATCCCTGAGGCTCCCTGGATGAGGGGCTCCATGACGACAGCGGCGATTTCATGGTGATGGCGGTGAAGCACCCGCTCAATTTCCCCCTCACCTCGAGCTACGCTCAAGCCTCTCCCGCGTAGGGGAGAGGGAACTTCCTTCTCCCCCTGCGGGAGAAGGTGGCCGGAGGCCGGTTGAGGGGGCCTGACTCGCCATCCCTCAAACAACAAATCCTTAAACCTCTCATGAAACAGATCAATTCCCCCCACCGACACCGACCCGATCGTGTCCCCATGGTAGCCTTCCTTTAAAGAGACGAACCTGCGCTTCTTTGGGTGGCCGGTGAGCTGCCAATATTGGTAGGCCATTTTAATGGCCACTTCTACGGCGGTTGAGCCGTTATCGGAATAAAATACGCGGGAAAGCCCCGGAGGAGCAATTTCGATGAGTTTTTTCGCTAGGAGTATCGCGGGCTCATGGGTGAGCCCCAGAAAGGTGGAGTGAGCAATTGTGGTGAGTTGTTTACGGATCGCCCGGTTCAGGGAAGGGTGGTTGTGGCCCCAGACATTGACCCAGAGGGAAGAAACCCCATCGATAAAACGCCGGCCCTTCGTATCCCGGAGCCAAACCCCTTTGCCGGATTGGATGACCACCGGATCGCGAGCATCCCATTCGGCGTGCTGGGTAAAGGGATGCCAGACGAACTTCTTATCCCAACGGGCTAGGGCTGGCATGCGCGCTTCAAGGCTTTGACGAGAAGAGGCAAGCGATCGAGGGCTTGAGCCGTTGCGGCGGGATTTTTTCTAAATCGCATTTGGGACCGAAGGGATCCCAGGACCTGGACGGTGGTGTGATCTTGGAGAGTCTCGGGGTTCGTTTTTTCGGCAAGGGTCTTTCCATTACCCCCATTGAAGAGGACGCCGACCACTTCGACTTTTTCCTGGGCCAAAGCGTCCAGCGTCAAGAGCGTGTGGTTCAGGGTTCCCAAAGTCGCCCGGCTGATGACTAAAGCTGGCAGACGCAGGGCCTCGATCAAGTCCGCCACATAGGTTGTTTCTCCCAGAGGGACTTTCACCCCTCCGATACCTTCTACAACCATGACGTCGTATTTTTTACTGAGGTGCCAGTACGCCTTGTAGATGGTTTCCGAATCTACTTCCCGTCCTTCGAGTTCCGCGGCGACGCAGGGCGCCAAAGGGGCTTTAAAAAACTGAGGGTTCACCAGAGCAAGGTCTTCCTTGATCTGCGCGGCCTTGAGAAGCGCCCTCGCGTCCTCCTGGTCACCTGTCGACACGGGTTTCATCACGCCGACCTTCACGCCCCAGGACTTGAGCAAGCGTGCGATTCCGCAAGCGACCAGAGTTTTTCCGACCCCCGTGTCCGTTCCGGTGATGAAGATGCCTTTGTTCATGACTCACCCTCACCCGGCTTCGCCACCCTCTCCCTACGTAGGGAGAGGGAAGGGGTGAGGGTGGCTAGCGCCTTAAGCAATTTATCGATATCTTCTTCGGAATGTTCGCTTGTCACGGAAAAACGAATTCTACATTCTCCGGCATGGACCGTCGGAGGGCGGATCGCCGGCGCAAAGATGCCGGCGTCTTGGAGGATCTGCGCAACGCGCAATGCGTCTTGCGCCTCTCCCAAAAGAATCGGGACAATCTGACTTTGCGACTGAAGAATGTTGCGTCCCTGGGCGCGCAGCCCGTCGCGCAACCGTTTGCAAAGTTGTTGAACCCGCAGCCGCGGCACCGGGTCCTCCTGGACAAGACTCAAGGCGGCCTGCGCTGCGGCGACGCAGGCCGGCGAGAGCCCGGTCGTATAGATAAAGGACCGCGCGTGGTTAATCAGGGTATCGATCAACTCACGGGACCCCGTCACGAACCCGCCTTGGCTCCCCAAGGATTTGGAAAGCGTCCCCACCACGACATCCCAGGGCCGTGTCTCGGTATCCCAAACACCCAAGGCGTGAGCATCATCCACAAGGCTGATCACCTCATACTTTTTCGCGAGCTCGCTAAGCCGCGCCAAGGGAGCAAAATCTCCGTCCATCGAAAATAAGCTCTCTGTCACCAAGAGCCGGCGGCGATGGGAAGCAACGCGCTGGAGCATTTTTTCGGCTTCTTGCGCGTCGGCGTGCGCATAGACAAAGAGCCGCGCGCCGGAGAGGCGCGCGGCATCCACCAAAGACGCATGACACAACCGGTCCATCACCACCGCATCGCCGGGCCCTACCAATGAGGTGACGACGCCAAGATTGGCCTGGTAGCCGGTTGGAAAAACAAGCGCGGCTTCTTTATGGAGGTAGGCCGCCAGCGCGCTTTCCAGATCCTGATGGATGATCAAACTTCCGCTGATGAGGCGGGAAGCGGTGGCACCGGCTCCCCAATGATCGAGCACCTGCTTCACGGCCTCAATCACCCTGGGGTGCCTTGCCAGGCCGAGATAATTGTTGGACGAAAAATTCAGGAGCGGCTTGTTGTCAACGGTGATTTGGGCTTTTTCCGCTTGCGAAACCACCCGCAGAACCCGGCGCATCGATTCCGTCAGCATGCGCTCACCACAAGAGCCCCGATGGGGCCGCCGAACCCGAACGAGAGCGAGAGGGCATGTTGAAAAGAGGCTGAGTGTCCCTTTTGAGGGGTGTAGTCCAGGGGGCATTCCGGATCGGCGTCTTCCAGAGTCGCTGTCGGCGGGATGAATTGATGGCGCAGCGCGAGGACCGTAAAAATAAATTCGACGGAGCCGGAAGCGCCCAAGAGATGCCCAGTGCTTGCCTTGGTCGCGGAGACCATGAGCTCGCCTGAGCGTGGGCCGAACGCATGGAGAAGTGCCTGGGTCTCGATCCAGTCATTGAGGCGAGTCGCCGTCCCGTGCGCGTTGACGTGCCGCACCGCTTTGGCGGGGAGGCCGCCGCGCTTGAGCGCCCCATCGATAACGCCTGCGATGCGCGCGCCGTTCGAATTAAACACCACGGCACTGTGCGAATCGGACCCTAGCGCCCAGCCTGTGAGCTGACCGTAGGGTTGAGCGCCTCTGGCCCTGGCCGACCTTTCGGATTCAAGCACCACAACTCCGGCGCCTTCTCCGAAGGTAAAGCCGGAACGTCTCCGGTCAAACGGACGGGTGACTCCCTCGTGGCTCATGACCCCCATCTTCTGGAAGCCTGCTTGGATGAGCGGATGGGGATAGGGCTCAACTGACCCGGCGACGACCACATCGCAAAGCCCTTGCTCTATCCAGGAAGCCCCGAGCGCGATGGAATAGGCGCCCGTCGCGCAGGCGGCGATGACGTTGCGGGATTCGCCGCGAAGACCGAACCGATCTTGAACAAATCGATTGATCTGATCCGGACTGTGCACGACTAGGGTCAGATCCACTTTTGCACCAAAGTGCACATTTGGATCTGACCCCAGACGTGCTCCATCGGAAAAGAGCGGCTTTGAAGCGCTGGCCGTGCATCCGATTCGCTCGGGATCTACGCCTTGAAGCGCCCGGCCGTCCCACAAACCGGCATCCTGAAGAGCTTCCATACAGGTCATTTCTGTCAATTCTTTGCTCCGCTTGAGCCCCCCATTTTGCCTAGAGACCTGGTCTAGAGAAGCACTACGTTGCTCCTTTAGACCAGGTCTATTGGTGAGAGCGGTCCAGTTGGATGGCGTTCCCGCACCCAAAGGGGTCACAACCCCCATTCCGGTGACAACCACCCGCTCTCCCATCACACCACCCTCGAATCCACGTTAAAGACTTGGCCTGAGACGCTCGGATTTTGGGCGAGCTCGAGAACCATCCGGCAGAGATCCTCCACGCGAGTGCTTTGCCCGGTCGTATGCTCCTCGATGACCTTCCTTTTGAGCTCGGGGGGAAGATCGGAAGACATGCCCGTCTCGTGGAAGCCGGGGAGGACCGCGTTGACCCTGATATGAAGCCGCCCCAGCTCTCGCGCGGCCGCTTTCGTCAAGGCGATGAGACCAGCCTTGGAAGCGCTGTAGTTCGCGTTCCCAAACCCGGGCTTGATCGCCATGATAGACGCGATGTTGATAACGGCGCCGTGCTTCTCATGGCTCATGACACGCGCGGCCTCGCGCAAACACCAGAAAGCGCCGGAAAGATTCACGTCGATAACGTCGTTCCACTCGCCGTTGGTCATCTTGAGGATCGTACGGTCACGCGTCACGCCGGCGTTATTGATCAGAACGTCCAAATGACCCCAGCGCACCACCATCGCGTCCATCATCTGCCGGACCTTGATCGAATCGCGGACATCGCAGAGGAACACCTCAGCTTCCTTGTTGCCTGCCTCGAAGATTTCCTGAACGACCGCTTCTGCTTTGGCCTTTTCCTTGTAACAGTTGACGCCGACCGCGTAACCCGCTTTCCCGAAGGCTAAAGCGAGTTCCCGTCCGATGCCGCGCGAAGCGCCCGTGACCAAAATAGTCTTCACTTGAGGACAACCTCAGGGACGGAGGGAGCAAGAGAGCGAGGGGCAGGATCATTTTCGATTTCAAAACCGAGATCGCGAATCATGGCAAGGTCCGTTTCAGCCGCCTGCCCTTTGGTTGTCAGATAATCGCCGATAAAGATGGAATTGGCCACGTAGAGCCCCAGAGCCTGCAGGGACCGGAGGTGCACTTCGCGGCCGCCGGATATTCGCAGAGCGGCTTTAGGGTTGAGAAAGCGATAAAGGCAGAGAATGTTCAAGCAGCGCGTGGGATTGAGTTCGTAGAGTCCGGCCAGAGGCGTCCCGGGAATCGGCATCAGGAAATTGACCGGAAGTGACTCCACCTGCGCGTCCCGGAGCGCGTAACCGAGATCCAAGAGATCCTCAGCCGTTTGACCCATACCGACCAGCGCGCCGCTGCAGATGGAGAGTCCCGCCTTCTGGACTTTTTGGACCGTGGCGAGCCGGTCCTGATAGGTGTGCGTCTCACAGATTTCTCCGTAGTGACGCTCGCTGGTGTTCAGATTGTGGTTGACCGCGAAAACTCCCGCTTCCTTGAGCTTTTCCGCCTGGCCCTCGGCGAGAAGTCCGAGGCACGCGCAGATTTCCAGTTGTGGAAATTTCTCGCGGACGGCGCGTACATTGTCCACGAATTGAACCAATTCCCGGTCCGTCGGGCCGCGGCCGGACGTGACCATACAGAAGCGACCGGCATGAACATTGACGGCGCGTTCCGCCATCTGGAGCGTCTCTTCAGCCGATTTCAGAGGATATTTTTCGATCGGCGCGGTGGACACTTTGGATTGGGAGCAGTAATGGCAGTCTTCCGGGCACAAGCCGCTTTTGGCGTTGAAAAGATAATTTAGACGCACGCGGTTTCCAAAATAGCGCCTTCGGACCTCGTAAGCCGCCGCGACCAAGCTCGGCGTGTCACGGACACCGGCATCCAAAACGTGCCGGGCTTCCCGACGCGTCAGCGCGTCCCCGGATAAGGATTTACGAGCATACTCATTCCATCCGAAATCGCGCATTGTTTTCTCCTCTTGCGAGTTCAATCGATTGGTGATAAGACCATGAATAGGAAACGCGCCCTTACGGTTAACGTTAACTTATTATAAGAGCTTTGGTTAACGAAGGGAAGCCTGGCTGCCGGCTGGCAGGGAGACCCATTATGTTTTCTTTAGCGAAATTGTTCTCTTCAGAACCCAAAGCGCGGGCACGACTGCGCGTGAAAGGCCGAATTTTTGACGGTTCCTACCACGTCTTTGCCGAACAAAGAGCACGGGACCACGGTCTAAAGGGTTGGATGAAAGTTCGGGATGGGTTGTCGTCCAGTGCCTTTTTGGAACTCGAGGTCGAAGGAGAAGACGCCAAGCTCCAGGACTATATCATGGACTTACGAAAGGGCAATCGGGACTCTCACATTACCATGGTGACCGTGGAAATAATGCCATACGGGAAATCCCAGTACACCAGTTTCAGCCGCCTTCTATAAAATCACATCGATTCCGGCGCGCTTACACCCAGCAAACTCAATCCAAGCTTTAAGATCTGACGAACCGCATTGATCAATCCCAACCGCGCCTGTGTGAGAGTCTTGTCATCTCCCAACACACGATGATGATCATAAAAATGATGAAACTGACGACAAAGCGCCAACAAATAATTGGCTACGGGATGCGGGGAGCCTTCCTGAGAACACACGAGCAGCATCTGCGGGAATAGCGCCAGGCGTTTCATGAGGTCGCGTTCTTCCTTTTCCTTCAATAACGTCAGATCTACCGTACTGCGGATCTGCCCAACATCGGATCTGCCCAACATCGGATCTGCCTTACGGCTGATCTGCTGTATGGTAGATCCGCTGTTCGGCTGTTCCGCCGTCTTGGTAGCTCCGCTGTTTGGTAGCGCCGCCTGTCGAAAGATTGAGCATATCCTGGCATGCGCGTACTGGAGGTAATAGACGGGATTATCAACAGTGTGCTTTTTCGCCAGCTCCAGATCAAAATCGAGAGCCGTATTAGGCCCGCGCATCGCAAAGAAGAACCGGCAGGCGTCCTTGCCGACTTCGTCCAGCACATCGCGAAGCGTGACAAATTCTCCGGACCTTTTCGACATGACGGCCGGCACACCGTTTCGCGTTAGAGCCACCAACTGGTTCAAAATCACGTGCAACCGGTTCGGATCATAGCCCAGGGCCTGCATCGACCCCTTCACGCGAGGAACGTACCCATGATGATCGGCCCCCCACACATCGATCAGCCGGTCATAGCCCCGTTCAAATTTGTCGGCGTGATAGGCGATATCCGTCGCGAAATAAGTCCATTTCCCGTCTCGCTTCTTGAGAACGCGATTTTTATCCTTCTCCTCTTCCTTTTCGCCTGGCGATACGAACCATACCGCTCCCTCGGCTTCTTCGACGAACCCTTTCTGTCTCAAACGCTCAATATATTTCTCCACGAGCCCCTGACGCACGAGGCCGGCTTCGCTAAACCACGAATCCAAGCGCACCCCGAAGGCTTGGAGGTCCCGCTCGATATTTTTCGTCATCTTCGCGACAGCATATGTAATCGCTTTATCGAGTGTCCGGGCGGGGGCCGGCACCTCCGCCATAAACTCTTGCGCCAAACCCTTGACATAATCCCCGTGGTAACCGTTTTCAGGAAAGGACACGGTTTTTCCTTCCAGTTCCGCGCATCGGGCCAGGAGGGATTCGCCCAACATCTGGACTTGGTTGCCTGCGTCATTAATGTAGTACTCCCGCGTCACCGAGTAGCCGAGGTGCGACAAGATCAGCGCCAGGGAATCACCCAGGGCCGCGCCGCGGCCGTGCCCGACATGGAGCGGACCGGTCGGATTGGCGGAGACAAATTCAATGAGGATCTTCTGCTTAGCGGTGCCGGGCCGCCTTCCGTATTGGAGCGTATCCGTCAAAATCGTTTTCAGTTCCGCCTGAAGCGTTTTTAACGGCCAGTTGAAATTGAGAAACCCGGCCCCGGCGATACTGATGCGTTCCACCACGGGGAGTGATTTCTCAAGAGTCTTTCGCAGTTCCTCTGCCAGCGCGCGTGGTGATTTTCTGAGAGGCTTCGCCAGAAGAAGCGCGAGGTTGCAGGCGACGTCCGCCTCAATTCCGGCCGGTGGTTCTTCCAGCGCGTAGGACGGGAGCTCAGGAAGACCCTGGGCTTTCGCCCATGGACCTAAGGCCGCATCCAACTGACGACGAAGCTCATCCAAGATCATTTTGAATTCCACTTCACAGGTTTTGCCTTTTCCCAGAGACTTTCCAGGCGGTAAAACTGCCTCGCTTCCTCCAGAAAAACGTGTACCACAAGCCCTCCGTAATCAAGAGCGATCCATCGGCCTTGAAATCGGCCGTCCCGGTGCAGAACTCTGACGCCGAGGTCCTCGAGCGCTTCTTTCACCGATTCATCTAAGGCACGCATTTGCGCCGATGAACGGGCGCCCGCGATGACCAGATAGTCCGCGATATCGCTCTCCTTTCGGATATCCAGGATGACCACATCGTCGGCCTTCTTGTCATCGGCGGCCGCGGCGGCGGCCTTCGCCAACTTCCTAAAGTCTCTGCTTACCACGGCCATTTCTGTTCAGAAGCTTGGTAATCGTTCCCCAGAATCACGGAGACATCCACATGGAGCGATGGTTCCGGACGGCTGACCACCTCGGCGCTGACGCCGTCCTTGAGGGCCTCTGTCACCGCTTGGGCCGGACGCAGGTCTCCTGAACGGTCGACGACCAGCGTTTGATACTGCCGGGTCGAAAAATTGCCGATTTTCACCACGTCAAATCCTTTTTGGCGCAGAAGATTCATGACGATTTTGGCGGTCTGAGGTTTGTTCGAAGCATTCCACACCTCTACCGTCGCACGGCCTCGCCAGCCCGCTCCGCTCGCTGGAAGCTCTAAGGACGCCCGGCGCGCGAAGGGCGCTTGCATCAGGGCGACGATTTTCTGCGTGGTCTCTGGATTTATCTTCCACAGATTCCCGTACGGGGTGCCGGGCAAAGACATGAGCCGTATGTTTTTCCAACCCACCCGCCTTCCTTCCAGGAGGAGGGCCGCCATGTCCCACAAGGACAAATTGGTATGGAACCCTGACAAAACGGCTCGGGTGTATTTCGGCAGCCGCCAGAGGAGGGAAGGATTTTTCAGGCGCTTCAATATTTCTCGTATGAAAATCTGCTGCCGGCGGACGCGCCCCTGATCCGCGCTTTTTCCGCGGAAACGCACGTATTCGAGCGCTCGTTTCCCGTCCAAAAGATACGTCCCCGGCTCAAAGTGGATATGCAGATGCCCCCAGCTGTCGTCATAATTCATAGGCTCCGTCACTCGCACATAGACGCCCCCTAAGGCGTCGATAAACGACCGAAAGCCGCCATAATCGATCGTGAAGAAGTAAGGAATGGCGAAGCCTTGCGCGCTGCCCGACGATAACATCGTTTCTACCACATTTTTTACCGCCAAAGACGTGATCGTAAAATCTTTCCCGGAGTGGCGGAATTCATGAGCAAAGACTTCGTTGATCCTTCTCACCGCGGGCATCTGAGGGATGGAAACCATCGTATCGCGCGGGATCGATAGGACATCCAGAAACCGGTTCTGCGGATCGTAGGAAACGGCGATCATCGTATCAGAGTGACGGGTGTTGTCTTCATAGTCACTCCCGATCACAAGGCCCCGGATGTGTTCTTCCTCCATCAACGACCGCGCCACGGGGCTTTGCCAGGTCAGCCCCATCGTGAAGAGCGAGAGACTCGCGCAGGAGACGAGAATCAGACGTTCCATTCTCATTCTGGTTTTTTGTAGAGCCGATGCTTCCGGATGTAGCGCTCTACGGCTTCGGGGACTTGGTAGCGGATGGACAGCGCTTGGCGGACCCGGCGCCGGAGGTTGTGACTGGCATAAGGAAGAATGCGTTTCATTGTGATAAACCGGCACAAGGACGGCAGACGCTTGGCCTCCCGCCAGCGCGGCAGATTTTTCAGGGAATCCGATCCGACGATGAAATAGAGAGAGGTGCGGGGAACCTGCCTTCGGAAGTACTCAAGAGTTTCGTAGGTATAGACCACGCGCTTCCGCCGAATTTCCCAGTCATTGATCTTAAACGCCGCATTGCCCCGGATCGCGAGCCTGAGCATGGCCAGGCGGTGCTTGGCGGAAGTGAGGGGACGCTTTTTGTGGGGAGGCAGACCCGCAGGGACAAAGACGACTTGATCGAGACGATAGATTTCGCGCGCGGCTTCGGCAATCAGTAAGTGACCGTAATGGACGGGATTAAATGTGCCTCCGAGCAAGGCAATCTTCATCAGTCTCTGATTTGCCCTGTTCCGTGCACGACGTATTTGGTGGTGGTCAGCTCGCGGGCACCCATCGTCCCGCGGGCATG
>JBGPLV010000006.1:0-17495 GCA_041486625.1 Elusimicrobiota bacterium | reverse complement strand
CGGGTTTCGTTTCAAATCGACCTTGTGGGGGGTCTGTAGCATCGTCGCCGTCGTCCACGATGTTCTTTCCATCGTCGGTATTTTCTCCATCATGAACAAGGAAATCACGGTGACGGTCGTGGCCGGCATCCTGACCCTGGCCGGCTATTCCATGAACGACACGATCGTCATTTACGACCGGATGCGGGAAAACCTCCGGCTTTCGAAAAAGGAGACGCTGGGGGAGATCATCAACCGCAGCGTGAATGAGACCCTCTCCCGGACAATCATGACGTCCATGACAGTCGCGCTGACGCTGTTGGTTCTCTTTTTCTTCGGCGGAGAGGTGATTCACGATTTTTCGTTTGCAATGCTGTGGGGTGTTTTCGTCGGATCCTACTCATCCATTTTCGTAGCGGCGCCCATCATTTATCAGTGGCAGGCGCGCGCCCCAATAAAACAATGACCAAAATAAAAAACTTCCGCATCACGCCGCGAGTCCGCGAGATGGCACGTTGGCTCAAGAAAGAACGCGGCCTTGAAACCACGCCGGAGCTGGAGGTGTCCATCGAGCAGGTCGCTAAAGAGGCGAAACGCTGGGTCGAGCCGGCGGCTGTTTATACGACGCTGACCCGCCAGATCGCAGAGAAAACGACGGCGATTTCATTTCCCGAGAAGGCGATCGCTGTTTCCGTCGTGGCGGTGTCCATCGGTCCGGCGCTGGAGCTCGAGCGGCATGCGGCTGAATCCGTGCCCTCCAGAGAATCGCTCTTGGCCGCTCTTCAGCAGGAAGCTCTCCATCAGGCGCTCCACTTTGTCATTCGGCTTGTTCAGGAACAGGCCAAAGAAGAAGATTGTGAAATGTCGCCCCCGGTTTCCGACATTCAAACGCCGATCGCTTCTTCGTTGGCGACGCTGGTGGGCGTACAGCGTATCGGAATCACCCTGGACGCCTCTGCGCCCGAGCTTCCTCCGCACGCCCGCATGGCCTACTTATTCTGGACCCCTGTGGGCAAGGAAACAGCCAAACGTGCGGAGAAAGTCGCTGCCTAAACTTTCCACTTTTCTTCTTTCGTCTCTAGCGACCGCCTACATTCGTTGGGTGGGTATCACGTCGCGCATTATTTGGGTGAACAGGGTCATCCGTGAGGATCTTGAGGCCGAGGGCCGTGGTTTTATCTACGCCTTCTGGCATGGTCGGCAAGTCTTTTTGACCTATCTGCACCAAGACCCTCACATTCATCCCCTGATCTCGCAGAGCCGGGATGGCGAACTCATCGCGCGCGTATGCCGCTCTTTCAGGATGGACCCGGTGCGAGGGTCCAGCTCCCGTGGAGGAAGTGAAGCCCTGCTTCGGATGAAATCATTTTTAGATAAAGGAGATGCGCTGGGATTCACGCCGGATGGTCCCCGTGGCCCTTTACGCCAGGTGCAGCCCGGCGCTCTTTATTTGGCGCAAAAGACAGGCCGTCCCATCGTCCCTATGGCGTTTGGGGCGAAACGGCGGTGGATCTTTAAGGCCGGCTGGGATGAGTTTATGGTGCCTGCGCCGTTCAACCGGATCGCCATGGTTTACGCGGAGCCGATCCTCGTGAAGCCTGCGGATGATCTCGAACGAAAAGCCGCGGAACTGAAAAAAGCGTTGGACAATGTGGCTCAAGAAGCCGACAGTATTGCTGGCGTTAACTGTTGTGGCTGACTCCCATTTATGAAAAGTCGCTGGATATTTCGTCTTTACAATGTTCTCGTTCTACTCGCCCTGCCTTTTATCCTGGTGGGGGTGATGCTTCGTTGGCGCAAGCGCTTTGCGCGCGGGATCAAACGGTGGTCCGAGCGCTGGGGCCACCTGCCCGCGGACAAAGTGGCGCGTTTTATGTCGGAGGGACCCTGGTGGTGGGTGCATGCCGTTTCCCTGGGTGAAGTCAAGGCGATTGAGGTCTTCTTAAGGCAAATTCCCAAGCAAGCCGCCGCCAAGGTTCTTTTGAGCGTCGTCACTCCGGAAGCCTTGGCGTGGGCGGTCGAGAAACAAGTGGCTGACGAAATCGTTGCCGCGCCGGTCGATCTTCCCTGGGTCGTCCGCCGGGTATTTGCCGCCGTCAAACCCCAACTGTTCATCGCGGTCGAATCGGAATTTTGGCCGAATTTGCTTCGCGAAGCCAAACGGTCCGGCGCTCACGTGGCGCTCGTGAACGGCCGCATCTCCAGGCACTCGTATGAGTCTTACAAACACATCCAACCGCTCCTCCCTGTCTTGTGGGAAAATTTTGATCTTGTCGCCGTCAGGCAGCATGAAGACGCGTCGCGGTTCACCGACCTGGGGGTCCCGCAACGGTTGGTGCACGTGACGGGGAACCTCAAGTACGACTTGCCGCTGCCCAGCCGTTCCAATGGAACTTCGGCACAGGGTCACGTCCATCTGACCCTGGTCGTTGGCAGTTCGCGTGAGGGCGAGGAAAAGGAACTTTTGCCGGTCATGGAAAAACTGAAAGGCCGCTATCCCGCTCTCCGCGTAATCTGGGCGCCCCGGCATATCGATCGTATCGGAGAAATCGAGTCGCTGTTTGCCTCCCGGTCGCTCCTGTGCTCGCGAAAATCGAATGGCCCGTCTCCCGGGAGCTCCAACATTCTTTGGGATTCGATGGGCGATCTCCTGGATGCCTACAAGCAGGCGGATGTCGCCGTCGTGGGGGGAAGTTTCGTCCCCAAAGGAGGGCAAAATCCTATCGAGCCCGCCGCGCTCAGTCTGCCCGTGGTGTTCGGCCCTTCCATGGAGAATTTTCACGGGATCGCGGAAGTGCTTGTTCAGCAGGGGGGCGCCCGGCAGGTGACGCTTCCTGAATTGGAGGGGTGCCTCAGCGAGCTCTTTGAAAAAGCGGAAAGGCGTCAAGAGATGGGAAAGCGAGCCCGCCAAGCAGTCGAGAGCCGCCAGGGTGCGACGGACAAAACCCTCACTTTGTTGAAAGGGCTCGTTCGTGCATAGAATCCTCGTTATTCGGCTGTCTTCGTTAGGAGATGTGGTTCTCACCCTCCCGATCTTCAAGCGCCTCAAAGCGAGCTATCCCGACGCTTACATCGCCGCGCTCGTGAAGGAAACCTATGCCGACGTCCTGAAAGGGGAAAGCTCGATTAACGAGGTGATCACGCTGGCCAAGGGGGAATCGTTATGGGCGCTTTCTCAGCGGATTCGCCGCGGTCAGTTTGACGCTATCCTCGATTTGCACGCCAATGTACGCTCGCGCGTCGTGTGCGCTTTTTCCAGAGCCGCGCGAGTCGTCCGTTACCGCAAAGCCGCGCTCGCCCGGCGGCTTTTTGTGGTGTGGCGGTTCGGTTCTTCCGCACTCAAAGAGCATACTCTCGACCGCTATCTGGAAACGTTAAGCCGGCTTGATCCGAAGCGTGGCGTGGAGCTCACCTCGCCACCGTCCAAGATTCTCGTCATTCAAACGGCTTTCCTCGGCGACGCGGTACTGACCACCCCCCTTCTGGGAGCGCTCCGTGAGCAATTCCCGCAAAGCCAACTCGTGGTTCTCTGCACGCCCGAGATAGCCGAAGTATTTGAACGGCATCCTGCCGTTTCGAAGGTTATTCTTTTTGACAAGCGCGGGAAGGACCGCTCTTGGGGTTCTCAATGGAAACTCATACAGCGGATCAAATCCACTTCGTTTGATCTGGCGATCATCCCGCACCGGTCGGTCACGAGCGCCCTTCTGGCGCGCCTGGCGCAAATTCCCCGGCGCATCGGCTTTTCCGCCAGCCAAGGCCGCTGGTTTTTGACGGATGTCGTGCCTTTCCAGTGGGGTGTGCACGATGTGGAACGCAACCTTGCCCTCTTAAAGGTCTTCGGTGTCCAAAATCCAAGCGGCGAACTCTGGCTGAAGCCTGAATCCGACACCGACCAGCGCGTAGGTAGCAGACTTCAAGCGGCGGGCGTGAGACCAAACGACAAAATCGTGGGGATCAACCCCGGTTCGGTCTGGGCGACCAAGCGCTGGCTTCCTGAGGGATTTGCGGCCGTCGCTGATCGGCTGATTCGCGAGTCGGGCGCCAAAGTCATTTTTGTCGGGAGTTCTAAGGACGCCATCACCATAGGACAAATCCTTTCCGTCATGAAAGAAAAACCCATCAACTGGGTCGGAGAAACGACCCTCAAAGAACTCGTCGCCACGATCGCCCGGTGCCGGGTCTTTTTGACGAATGACTCCGGGCCGCTGCATATCGCCGTCGCTAGCCAAGTCCCGACCGTCGCCCTCTTCGGTCCGACCACGCGGGAACTCGGCTTCTTTCCATACGGCTCCGGGCATATGGTGATTGAGAAGGAACTTCCCTGCAGGCCATGCGGTCTTCATGGAGCCAACAAGTGCCCGCTCGATCATTTCAAATGCATGAAGGAGATCTCTGCGGAAGAGGTTTTTCAGGCGGTGAAGAATAAACTATTCCCTTCCTCCCTGGTGGGGGAAGGTGCGGATGGGGGGGAACGTCGTTCTGGAACACCAACCCCCCACCTTAGTCCTCCCCCACAAGGGGGGAGGAGGCCCGCGTGAAAATCCTCCAAATGGTCGATGTGCCCTGGGACAGTGGTTTAGCGCATTATGCGCTAGTGCTTGCGCAGGGCCTCAAGCAAGGCGGCCATCAGGTCTTCGTCTCAGCAGTTCCGGGAGAAAAACCCTGGCACAAGGCACACCGCCTGGGGCTTAGAACAATTCCGATGGTGACTCTGAAAGGCCTCAAACCCCTACGCCGTTTCATCCGCGAGCATCACATCGACCTGATCAATGCGCACACGGGAAGCACACACAGTTTGGCCGTTGCCGCCGCGCTGGGACAAAAGGTCGCGGTGGTGCGTACCCGCTCCGACGCCCGCGCCATTCGTTGGCGACCCGGGGGCCATTTTCTTTATAAGCACACCCAGCGCGTGATCGCCGCCGCGGAATCCATCCGGAAGTCCTTTTTGAAGGAGCTCAAGCTTCCGCCCAAGAAAATCGCCACGATTTACCAGGGGGTCCAGCTCGAAGATTTTTCGGCCGGGCCGTTTCCAAAATACCCTGTTTTAGGAATCGTGGCGCGCCTGGATCCCGTGAAAGGCCATCGCTATCTTATCGAAGCCGTTTACCTCCTGAAGGCAGTCTATCCGAACCTGCGCCTGCATGTGATCGGACAAGAAGAAAACATCAAGGTTCACGAGCTGCACGCGATGGCGGAGCGTCTCCGGGTGGACAGCCAAATCGATTTCTACGGATTTCAAACGAACGTTTCCAAAGTGATGAATGAATGCACCATGGGAGTCGTCAGCTCCATCGGAAGCGAGGCAGTTTCAAGGGTCGCCTTGGAGTGGATGGCCGCCGGTCGTCCGGTCGTGGCGACGACGGTCGGATGCTTACCGGAGGTTGTTCAGGAGGGTGTCACAGGATATCTGGTCGAGCCGAAGGACGCTCCGGCCCTGGCGGCCGCCATCGCCAAGCTGCTGCATGACCCGGATAAAGCCAAATCGATAGGGGGTTCCGCTCTCAGCCGTGTGAAGCGACATTTTGCCATGTCCCAGTTTATTGACAAGACACTCGACGTCTATCAAGCGGCCATGAAGGAGCTGACGTGATCGATAGAACCCTGAACTATGGACGTGACGTTTTGAAGCGTTTCTTGCTTTCTAATGGTGGATTTGACACAGCGCTCGATCTCGGCGCGGGCAGAGGAGATGATCTGGCCACGGTCCGCGAGGTGAATCCGCGAGCGAATCTCTATGCGATCGAATGCCATCCAGGCAATGTCGAGGGATTGAAGAATAGGCAGATCCAAGTTCACAGTTTGAATATTGAGCATGACGCCTTTCCGTTTAAGCCAGGCAGCCTGGACGTAGTCATGGCCAACCAAATTCTTGAACATATCAAGGAAGTCTTCTGGATTCTGGACCAAGTGAGTCGTGTCCTGAAGGAAGGGGGGCATTTTTTGATCGGCGTGCCGAATCTGGCGGCTCTGCATAACCGGATCCTTCTGGCTCTGGGACGCCAGCCTTCGCCTCTCAAAAACAACTCGGCGCATGTCCGCGGCTATACCAAACCGGACATGGTCCAGCTCCTTGAAAGCGCTTTCCCGGGCGGATACCGGCTTGAACACTTTGGCGGCAGTAATTTCTATCCTTTCCCGCCGTTTATCGCACGTCCCTTGGCCAGGATGTTTCCGAGCCTGGCGTGGGGGATTTTCTTCGATTTCAAGAAAATGAAACCCTACCACAACGAATTCCTCGACTACCCCCGCCAAATGCAGCTTGAGACCAATTTCTACCTCGGCGAGTGATATAATTACCGTCGATCATGCCTCGATTAAGCGCCTATCTGATCGTAAAAAACGAAGTCCAGGATCTGCCGGCTTGTCTGGACAGCATCAAAGGGCTGGCGGACGAGCTCGTAGTCGTGGATGATGAGTCCACCGATAACACAGTTGCCTTGTGCCGCGAACGCGGAGCCAAAGTGTATTCCCGCAAACTGGACGGTTATGGATCGCAAAAGCAATACGCTCTGGAGCGCTGCGCCAGCGATTGGGCGCTGTCCATCGATGCCGATGAGCGTGTGACGCCCGAATTAGCCCGGGAGATTCAAAGCGTCTTGGCACAAAACGGAAGCGCCGCCGGATACTATATCTCCCGCCGGATGTATTTTCTGGGTCAGCGCCTTCGCTTCGGAGGTGTCGGAAAAGACTGGGTCCTGAGACTTTTCCGCCGTTCGAAGGGGCGCTACTTACCTTTGGAAATCCATGAGCAAGTGGAAGTGGGCGGCCCCACCGAAAAGCTAAGGGGATCCCTTGAGCATTTCTCCTACGCGACGATGGACGAATATCTCGAGAAGATCCCGGCCTACACGGCCATGGCCGCTCGCCAGAGATGGGAGGCGGGCAAACGTTTTTCGTCGATACACCATTTAAGGCCGGCTTGGGAACTCTTCAGCCGGGTGGTGATCAAAGGGGCCTGGCTCGACGGCCAGGCCGGCCTTATTTATGCGGCCCTTTCCGCCCATGCGGCATGGCTGCGTTCGGTTAAATTGTGGGAGATGGAACATTGTGGCCCTAAATAAGATTCTCATCGTCCGGACGGATCGCATCGGAGACGTTCTCTTGACCACGCCTGTTTCGACGGCCTTACGCGAGGCCTTCCCGCAGGCCAAAATTTCCTGGCTTGTGCGTCCGTATACGGCCCCGCTTCTTGAGCACAACCCCGATGTCGATCAAATCCTTGTCGATCGCGGAGGGTCGACCAGCGCCCTCGCCGCGCTGATCAAGAAAGAAGGATTTGACACGGCCATCGTGGCTTATCCTCGGTGGCGGACCGCTTGGGCGCTATGGCGGGCCGGTGTTCCTGTGCGTATCGGCCCGGCGAGCAAGCCCTATTCCGCCCTGTTCACCCAGCGGGCCTGGCAGCATCGGTCGGAGGGGAAAAAACACGAGGCGGACTATAACCTGGAGCTGCTGGATGCCCTGGGGGTGCCCTTTAAGCGATATCCCACGCGGTTTATTTTGACCGAAGAAGAACAGCAGACAGCTCGCAAGACACTCGAGTCTCACCGGCTCCATTTTTCAAAACCGATCGCCATTCTTCATCCCGGCTCCGGAGGGTCCTCGGCGCGCTGGCCGCTCACCCATTTTATGGAACTGGGCGATAAGCTGCAGATGGCGGGCTGGGACGTCGTGGTGACGGGAGGTCCGGGAGAAAACTACCAAGCGGTCATGATTGACCAAATGCACCGAATTCCCGTTTTCATCGCCGCCGGCAGCGTGAGTGCCCGGGAGCTGGCGGCTCTCTTTTCCTGCGTGGATCTGGTGGTGAGCAATTCTACGGGACCTTTGCACCTGGCGGTGGCTTTGGGAGTTCCGACCGTGTCGGTCTATTCACCTATTCCGGCGTGCCACCCAACCCGCTGGGGGCCTTATCCGGCCTATGCGGAAGGGACAAAAAAACACCAGGTCCTTGTGGCGCCTCTCGCGGGGGAAAATGGGGATGCTCAGGAGGATATGGCCGCGGTTTCAGTGGAGGAGGTCTGGCGGCTGTGCCAGACGGTACCGCTCAGGCAGCGTCTTCGTTGAACTCGTCTTCCATGTCCAAGGGTTCGATGGAGCTCATGCCTCGCTTGACCTCGGCGATGACGTCGCTGGAGGTGAGTTCAGCCAGAGCCTCGAAGGGAACCGGACGTCCGTTCTCTTCTTCGCCCGGTGCCTCGGCGTCGATCTCGAGTTCTTCTTTGGACTTTTTTCTCTTGGATGCTTTCATGACCTTTTCCTCAGGCCGAATCTAGCCCCGAAAGGTCAGCTCCGCAAGTAAAAAATCTGTGAGTTAAGGAATGTATGCGAATTATGTATCTAACTGAGTCGATGGGTTGGTCAGGGGGGGCCCAGCAAGTCCTTTGGATGGTCGGCGCTCTGCAAAAACGGGGACACGAGGTGCTTTTAGCCTGCCAGCCCGGCAGTGATATTCTGCAGCGCGCCCGTGCCATCGGCATCCCCACCGAAGCCGTGCGCATGAGGCAGGATTACGATGTTCCGGCGGCCGGAAGAGTGGTTCAGCTCTTAAAAAAGCACAAGTCCCACGTGCTGCATGCGCAACATTCGACCGCTCACGCGATTGGGTTGATGGCGGTGTGGTGGGTTCGCCCCCCCGTCTTTGCCGTCACGCGGCGTGTGGTATTTCCGCTCAAGAAAAATATATTTAGCCGGCTTAAATACCTCTCAAAACGCATTAACGGGTATGTCGCTATATCGGCGGCGGTCAAGGAAGAGCTGGCTAAAGCGGGCATCGGGCCTTCACGCATCGAGATCATTCCTTCGGTGATGAACCAGGTGCTGGGGAGCCCTCAAGATCGGGCGGACCTGCGCCAAGAACTGAATCTTTCTCTCGAGTGGCCCGTCATTACCAATGTCGCCAACTACGCGGATTTTAAGGGTCAGGATTTCTTGGTGCAGGCGGCGGCCGAAGTGATCAAGCGGTTTCCTAACGCTCAGTTTTTGTTTGCCGGGCGCGATACGGAGAAACTCAAGCCCTTGGTCGAGCGTATGGGCCTCCGCGCCGATGTCCGGCTGGCCGGTTTCCGCACGGATATTCCGCGCCTACTGGCCGCGAGCGACATCTTTGTCCTGCCCTCTCTTCAGGAGGCGGCCGGAACCGCTCTGCGGGAAGCGATGGCCGCGGGCCTTGCCTGCATCGGAACGCGGGTCGGGGGGATCCCGGAGTCGATCGCGCACGAAGAGACGGGACTCTTGGTTCCGCCCGCCGACGCCCATGCCCTGGCGGAAGCTATTATAGGACTGCTTGAGCATCCGCAGAAAACGCGGACTTTGGCCGCGCGAGGGCGAGCATTTGTACTTGAAAACTTTTCTCTGGAGGCAGCCGCAACGAAGATGGAACAGTTCTATAAGCGATTGTTGCCTCACCCCAACCCTCTCCCGACGGGAGAGGGCGCCGCCAGAGCGGGTGAGGCATAAGCCCATGAAGCGATCCGTTCCCATCCTTCTTTATCATCATGTCGCGCCGGCCCGGGCGATGACGCCTCAGGGATTTGAGAATCAGTTGCGGTTTCTCCTCGACCAAGGCTACCGGGGTGCTTCGATGGGAGAGCTCGTGCAAGTGGCGCGTGGAGAAAAAGCGGTGGGTTCGCCGGAGTTTGCTCTCACCTTCGATGACGGCTACAGCGACAACTGGGAGCATGCCTTTCCGGTTCTCCAGAAACTTTCGATTCCGGCAACGATTTATCTCGTGACGGAGCGCGTCGGCAGGGAAGGGTTTTTGTCCTGGACCGAGATTAAAGCGATGGCCGCATCAGGTTTGGTGACAATCGGCTCGCATACGCACACGCATCGGAACTTTGTCCGCCGGGAGCCGTATCAAAACCTGGAGGAAGAGCTTTTGCAGTCCAAGACACTCATCGAAAGCCAGCTCGGGAAACCCTGCGAGCATCTGGCCTGGCCCTGGGGCGATTATGAAACGGAGTGGCTGCCCCTTGTTCAAAAGCTGGGTTATGCCTCGGCCGTTACGACGCTTTCCGGAGCCAATACCGCGGGGACCAATCCCTATGAACTCCGGCGAATCAATGTCCGAAATGAAAACATCGATTGGCTGAATTCGCGACTGCGATGGAACAGGCATGCGCTTTCCGCAAGCACTTTTGGCTTTTTCTACGGTTGGGATCGGCGCTTTAAGGACTGGTGGAAAAATGAGTCACCCTATTCTCGTGGCTAATAGATTTTGTCATCCCCGAATGACACTGTCGGGGATCCATCATGATGGATCCCCCGCCAGCAACCGCGGGGGATGACGATATAGGAAAGAATGGATAATCCACGAAAAATACTCGTTATTCAATTGAAGCGCGCAGGGGACGTCATCGTCACCACTCCGGTTCTGCCCGCGCTTCGCCAGGCATTGCCCGGCGCTGAAATCGATTTTCTGGTCGACAAGCCATTCGCGCCGCTCCTTGAATATAATCCTTTTCTCCACCGCGTTCAGGTCTATGACCGAAAAGCCCCCTGGTCGACATGGCGGAAGTTGCGTGCGGCCTCTTATGATTGGATTCTCGACTTCCAAAGCTCGCCGCGCTCGATTTTGGCCGGCCTCTTCAGCAGGGCCGGTACGCGGGCCGGGTACCAGGTGTCGTTTTGGGGCCGATTCTTTAATCGGTCGATCCAGCGGCCCGGGGCCCATCTTTCCGCGACCGACGGGAAAATGAATCTCGTCCGGACCCTGCTCTCCGGCGTTCTCTCGGCGGGCGAGCGACGAATTTATCTGACAGAACTGGAGCGGCAGTGGGCCATCCAACAGATGGGCGAGGAGGGACGAGCGAAGGGAGCCATTGGTTTGATTCCGACGCATCGCCGGCCCTCCCGGCGCTGGCCGGCTCCCTCTTATGCCGGCGTCGCCCATCTCCTTGTTTCTAGCGGCCATCCCGTCTGGTTCTTTTGGGGTCCCGGCGAAAAAGACTATGTCGAAGCCATCCAGCGACAGGTCCCGGGAAGCCGGATGATTCCCGAGGCCTCGCTTCGTCAGATGGCGGCGCTTCTTGAGCAGTGTAAAATGGTCATCACCAATGACAACGGACCCATGCACTTGGCGGTAGCTGTAGGGACGCCGACCGTGACGGTGTACGGGCCCACGGATCCGACTTCTTGGAACCCTGGCGGCCCCAGTCATCGCGTCGTTCAGGCGCCGGGTTTAAGCTGCCTCGGCTGCAATTTGAACGAATGCCCTTTCGAACATGAATGCATGACCGGCGTGACGCCGGAGGCGGTCTCTGCCCTATGCCCGTGATCAACCCAAAAATCGAGCGTCGAAAAACGGTCCTTCCGTGGTGGGAGCAGATCCTGCGCGGCCACCGCAATGATCTTTTGGCCCAATCCCTGAGGCGATTCGCCAGGCTCGGCAGCTGGGGATTCGCGGCCGGCGTCAAAGGCCGGGATTTGGCGTACCAGCATGGATGGCTCGCGGTCAAGCGTTTACCTCAACCGACCATCTGTATCGGCAACATCACGGTGGGTGGAACCGGCAAGACGCCGCTGGTCATTCGCCTCGCCAAGGATTTGTTGGCTCAGGGCCTTCATCCGGCGGTACTTTTGCGCGGATACAAGCGTGAAAAAGCCGCGCGTCATCCGGTTCTGGTTCGTGATGCCAGACACATCTATGCGACGGTCGCGGAAGCGGGTGATGAGGCAATCGAGCTTGCCGTTCGTCTGCCCGGGGCCTGCGTCGGAGTGGGTGCCGATCGTCACGCCGTGGGGAACTTCATTCTCAAACATCATCCCGTAGACTGTTTCATCCTGGATGACGGCTTCCAGCATCACCGGCTTGAGCGCGACATCAATATTGTGACCGTGGATGTCACGGATCCCTGGGGAGGAGGTCAGCTCTTGCCGGCGGGTTTATTGCGCGAACCTCCCGACGCGCTTCGGCGCGCGGATGCGGTCGTCCTTACCCGAACAGGTTCCGTCGGGCCAGACCGGCTTTCCGTTTTAAAGGCGGAAGTCTCCATGCATATGCGACCCTCTTCCGGGCTCCTGGAGAGCCGACATGAGCCGCGGCTGCTCGTGTCGCTCCAGGGCCGTAGGAGTGTGCCGCTTTCCGAGCTCAAGGGCAAAAAAGTGTTGGCGATCTCCGCGATCGGAAACCCCAAGGCTTTCGAGAATACATTGACGCAGTTGGGGGCTCACTTGGTCGCGACGATGCGTCTGGCCGACCACACGGGGCGCGCCGATCAGGTTCGCGAGTGGCTCCAGCGGAACCGGCGCCGAGCCGAATGGATTCTCATGACGGAAAAAGACGCGATGCGGTGGGGTACCGACGGCGGATTGCCGGTGCAGGCCTATGCCCTGCGAATGGAAATGGTCTTTAGCGATGGAGAAGATCATTGGCGGAAGTTGATTTCCTTGATCACGCGGTTATCCCGTGCTTGATTCGATATTCTCGTGGGGGCTCGATGTGTTCGCCTTCGTGGTGCCCATTTCGATCGCCGCCACAAATATCGTTTTTTTCCCGCTAGCGGCGCTTTGGCTTTTCGGCGCGCGATTTACCTTTCACCGATGGCGGCCCGTCTGGGGCCGGCCAGAAAAACTCTTTCTCATTTTTCTAGGCGTAAGTCTACTTTCCGCCCTCTTCGGGATGGATCCCGTGCACAGTTTCAAAGAAATTAAAAATAAAGATTTCTACATCCTGATCACCATTGTGCTGGTGGCGCTGGTACGCGATCGGCGCAAGGTCGAACGCATGATGAATATCTTTATGGCGGTCTCTTTTTTGATGGCGGTCTGGGGTCTCATCCAGTATGGCGTCGGCGTCAACGTCGCCGACAAGTCGGGCCATTATTTTCTGCATTTACCGGCGTCCCTGGCGCACTGGCCGCTGCCCGTCCTGCATCAGCTCGCTTTGGTCAATGGCCGCGTTCTGGGCACCCGAGGACACCCCCTCGCCTATGCGGAATGCCTGCTGTTCAACTGGGCTTTTGCGATTTGCTTTTTGTTGTCGAGCCGCGATCGCGAATGGATTCAATGGGTCGTCTATCTTGTCTTCATCGGAGCGGCGCTTTTAGTCTCTCAAAGCCGGGGTCCTTGGATCGCTGCCGGTGTCATTGCTTTTTTGGCCCTGGTCACGTCCACGTCGCGGCGCCGCTGGCTGATCATGGCTCTCGGCGTCCTTTTTTTGGCCCTCTTCGCTGTGATTCCCATGCTCCGCGACCGAGCCGTCAGCATCTTGGACCGTTCGCATAGCTCCAATACGGAGCGTGTGCATATGTGGCGCGCGGGATGGAAAATGTGGAAATCCCATCCGATCCTCGGTATCGGGCCAGGCGTGGTCAAGGGGATCTCGGAAAGCTATCAGACGGCGGATGAAAAGCCTTTCGGCAGCTGGGGCCATCTGCACAGCATTTATGTGAATTTCTTAACGGAACGCGGACTTTTGGGCCTCGCGTGCTTTTTTCTTTTTCTCGGCGCCTACTGGCGCGAACTGCGGCGAGCGCTGCGGGAATCGATGGGAGATTTTTGGCGAACCTCCGTCTTGCAGGGCGCTCTGCTTGGCATCGTCGGGTTTTTGATCGGTGGCCTGACGGAGACCTCGTATAATACGGCCGTGGTCATGATGACGTTTTATTTTGTAGTTGGATTGGCCTTGGCGCTGGCACGGAATGAGAACGCCTCGATTGTTTGAAAAGCCCGCCAGACAACAGGCGGGCTCGCCCGATGTGTGGCGGCCGCTGTTGCTTTTGGACCGCGACGGTACTCTGATCAAAGAGGAGGAGTATCTCACGGATCCGAAGCAGGTCCGTTTATTGCCGGGAGTGCCCCAAGCACTCAGGCAGTTGAAGCGGGCCGGATTTAAGTTGGTGGTCGCGAGCAACCAGTCCGGCGTCGGAAGGGGGTTGATCACTCTCTCACAGCTTCGGCGAGTGAACCGTCGTTTTCTTCAATTACTCAGAGCGAAGAAGGCCCCGATCGATGGGTTATACTGGTGTCCGCATGCGCCCCGCGCGCGGTGTTCCTGTCGGAAACCGAAGCTCGGCATGGCCAAACGTGCGGCCCGAGATCTCGGGGTCTCCTGGAAGCGCAGTATGAGCGTGGGCGATCGTCCCAGCGATGTACAAATCGGTCAGCGCACGGGCGGGCTAGGCATTCTCGTGCTGACGGGATATGGCCCATGTTGGAGGCGGGATTCCGGGGCGGATCACGTCGCGAAGAATTTTAAAGAAGCCTCCTCTTGGATCATAAATAAAATGTCGTCCCGCAAGGAGTGATTATGGCATCTCAAAACGTAAAACTCGGCGAACTCGTAAGCCGGCTGTCCGCGACCCATGTGGAACTCTGGCATGAAGAGGATAAGGCGCGTTTGTCCGATGATCAGGCGGTGGCGCAAGCCAAGCGCCGCATCGACAAACTGAATCAGACCCGCAACGACTTGATCGAGAAGATCGACGAATGTTTTTTGAAAAGCCAGCCGAAAGGATAAGCCATGGCCGAGACGATGGGCAGCCTGATCGACAAAATGTGCATTGCCGAGCTCAAAATCTATCATATTCGGGAACAGATCGACCGGACCGACCTGGCGGAAGAGCTCAAGCAACTCAGTCGCGAGCGGCTCACGGTGATGACGCGCCAGCGTGATGATCTGGCCGCTGAGCTGAATGACTTAGGCGTCTCCTGGACGCGCGGCGCTTGGAAACCGAAAGTGTACCGCCAGTTTAAGATGTACAACGATCCGCGCTTCCAAATGAAACAGCGTGCGTAGTTTAAAGGCTGTCATTCCCGCGGTCGTAGGCGGGAATCCATGGATCCCCGACAGAGGCTCCGCCACACGACGAGCGGAGAGCGCCTGTTGTGTGGCGCTCATTCGGGGATGACGTTTTTACGGTGGCGTGTTCCTCTGGGTTTTGCCTTTGCCGCCTGGTACCTCGTCGTTGCCCGCCCTTCGTCTCTTATCACGTTTCTCTCATCGCTTGTTTTGGTATTCATCGGATGTTTTTTGCGATCCTGGGCGGCGGGCTATCTCCTCAAGGGCAAGCGCGTAGCCGTCGGAGGGCCTTACGCGTATATTCGAAATCCGCTGTATGTCGGAAGTTTTATCCTTGGCGCCGGGTTTTGCGCGGCGCTATGGCGCTGGCCGCTGCCGCTGTCGTCTCTCATCATCGGGCTGGCCTTTCTTCTCGGCTTTGGGGTGATCTACCGGGCAAAAGCCTTGGCGGAAGAAGCGGAACTCGCCGCGAACCTGGGAGGGTCCTATCGATCTTATGCGCAAGAGGTGCCGGCCTTCTTGCCCACACGCGGTCGTGTGAAAGGGCTGGGACGGCAGCGTTTTAGCTGGGAACTCTACCTACGGAACCGGGAGTATGAATGTATCCTTGGGTGTGCGACGTTCCTTGTTTATCTCTATTGGAGATTCCTTCATGGATTCTAGAGGGGTCGCGAGGTTCGTCACAATTCTCGCCTTGGTATCCAGCGGTCTTGAAGCGGTGGAACTCTCCTCCGGGCCGGTGGTCAGCGTCTCAACCTTCAGCGTGGAGGCTTCCACCCCGCAAATCTCAACGTTCACCTGGCGCTCAGCCCCCAACACGGCCTTTGACATCGGAGAAGATCTTCACTACGTGGTGAAGTGGGGTCTCATTACGGCCGGCTACTCCACGCTGTCGATCAAGGGCATCGAGACCGTCAACGGACGCCCGGTCTATCATTTTGTATCCGAAGCCAAATCGGGCGGCGTGGCGGGCGCCTTTTATCACGTGGAAGATCACAACGAGGCGTGGCTCGATCAACAGGCCATCGTCAGCGTGCGCTATGAAAAGCGGATTAACGAAGGAAAATATCGAATTGAAGAAAGCACGCTGATCGACCAACCCAGGCATCATTTTCGTATGCAGTCCTTCCGCTTCGACAAAAACCTTTACGAGCAAAAGGAGGGCGATGTCCCTCCGAATGTGCTCGACGTCTTAGGCAGCCTCTACTATGTGCGGCTCTTGCCGCTGGAGGTCGGACAATCCTACGTGATGGATGTTCTGAGCGGCGACAAAGTCTACCCGCTTGAAGTGACGGTGAAAAAGCGGCAAACCATCAAAGTCCCCGCCGGCCAATTCGACACCTACTTGGTCCAGCCGCTCCTGCGGGCCCCCGGCATATTTGTCGCCAAGGGGAAGAAACTGGAGATCTGGCTGACGGCCGATGAACGCCGCATCCCCGTGCGGATGCGTTCCGAGATCTTCATCGGCCACGTCTCCGCCGAGCTTCTGCCGTTGGCAAAATAGGGGGAATTTTTGTAAGATTCCATGTGCTTCACCACCGACGTAAAATAACCCCCAAACGACTCGCGTTTAAGCCTTGGTCCCCTTGTCGCTATGTCGCTCTCTAACGCTCGCGCATTAATTGATCGTTTTAAGCGGTTAAAGACCCTGGTGATCGGGGATCTGATGCTCGATCACTACATCTGGGGCACGGTGTCCCGGATCTCTCCGGAGGCGCCTGTGCCGGTCGTTCAGATGTCGCGCGAAACGGAGATGCCTGGAGGCGCCGGCAACGTGGCGGTCAATATGGCCGCTCTGGGCGCCGAAGTGTATGTGGTGGGACTCCTGG
This sequence comes from Elusimicrobiota bacterium, assembly GCA_041486625.1. Lineage (GTDB taxonomy): Bacteria > Elusimicrobiota > Elusimicrobia > 2-01-FULL-59-12 > 2-01-FULL-59-12 > JANLWZ01. The sequence goes on along the minus strand of JBGPLV010000006.1, from coordinate 941 downwards.
GGGAAGACGCGGCGGCCGATCGCCTCGTCTCCCTTTTCCAGCGCGGGCCCATCCATACCGAATCGACCGTACGCACGCCGGAGCGTCCCACCATTGTCAAGACCCGCATCGTCGCGCAGCACCAACAGGTCGTGCGCGTGGACCGGGAAATCGGCGGGGAATTATCAAACCATTTGCGTGACCAAATCTGGGCCCATGTCGAGCGCATCCTGCCCGAAGTGCAAGCGGTCGTTCTTTCCGATTACGCCAAAGGGGTGGTCACGTCCTCGCTCGTTCACCGGCTCATTCCTTTGGCGCATAAGCTCCGGATTCCCGTTGCGGTCGATCCCAAAGTGGAAAATTTCCATTTGTACAAGCACGTCACCTGCGTCACCCCGAATATACAGGAAGCCATGGAAAGCGGAGGCGTGCGTCATCTGCGTGGCGAAGAAGATGTTGAGAAATTGGGACAGCAACTGCTCAACAAAATTGACGCCGACTCCATCCTGATCACGCGCGGCGAATATGGGATGAGCCTTTTCGAAAGGAAAAAGCCCGTCTTCCATATCCCGACGCGCGCCCGAGAAGTTTTTGACGTCACCGGCGCGGGGGACACGGTCATTAGCACGATGGCGCTGGCGCTGGCGTCGGGGGCCTCGCTCCGCCAGGCGGCGGAACTTTCCAATTACGCGGCGGGAATCGTGGTCGGCAAGCTCGGTACGGCCAGTGTCACCGGACCTGAGCTCTTAAAAGCGGTCAGCAATAACCATGGTTGATCACCGTCAGGATGTGTTGGCCGTCATTCCCTCGCGCTTCGCGGCGCAGCGTTTTCCTGGGAAACCCTTGGCGACCTATGTCTCTTTTCGCGGGCACTCGGCATCACGCCCATCGTGCGGCCCTACGGCCCGGACCATCACCTGACAAACCGCGTGCTTGATTTGGGCGCAATGGGAGTCATGCAT
>JBGPLV010000005.1:0-17721 GCA_041486625.1 Elusimicrobiota bacterium | reverse complement strand
CCGCCGGAAGTGTGGCGGGCAAATCCTGCCCCCGGCCTGAATCGAACAGGCATAGGCAGCTTAGAAGGCTGCTGCACTATCCATTGTGCTCCGGGGGCGCAAAGACATCGGGGCGCCGGGATTTCCCGCCACTACACCCTTGTCGGGCCCGCCGAAGCCACAGTGGCGGGGAACCCGGGACCTGTCGCCGCGGCGACCGCGCTACCCGCCGAATCGGGGCGCCGGGATTTGAACCCGTGACCTCCTGGTCCCAAACCAGGCGCGCTACCAGCTGCGCTACGCCCCGATTCGGCGGGGACAGTTACCAACTGCGCTACGCCCCGAAAAGTCACAAATTTCGCGATAGTTTACCATTTCGGTTGACCGACAGACCATCGTGTTTGCTCGATCCTCGGCGAATCTGGTAATCTAACATCGTTGTTCCCTTCTGTGGTGGCTATAGCTCAATTGGTTAGAGCGCTGCCCTGTGGCGGCAGAGGTTGCGGGTTCAAGTCCCGTTAGCCACCCCATCTTTTATTCGAGGCGTAGAGAACCTCCCAATCCGCTTTATTTTTAGGCATTTCGGGAGGTTCTAACCGTTTATGGAGGGCCTGAACTTCGGGGGCGAACTCGCGGAAGAGGGCCAGCGGCTTTTGCATCTGAATAGCAAGGGTTCTGTCTTTTAGAATCAGGTTCAAACCGAGGCAGGAGAGGATTTCCCTTTTGACGGCCAAATCGCCGCGCTCAAAGCGTTTCCGGGCCGTCTCCGCGAACGTGAAAAGGTGTTCCGCCCTGTCGAGCCACGTCTTGGCCCGGTAAGAAGCATCGGAAAGCACCTCCTCCGACCGTTCCTTGTCTTCGGACACTTTCACCCGCCGCGCTTTATATTCTTCCGGCGAGATTTCGCCGTCCACCCGCATTTCAAAAAGCGTCTCCAACTTTTTCTGGCAAAGGTCCGCACGATCCCGATGATTTTTCAAAACATCCTCTCGGTCGTCCCGCTCTTTCCCTTGCTCCTCTTTCAAATACTTGATGGCCCATTGGTGAAACTCCGGGGGAATGGTGATGCCATCGAGAGCGTCCTTGATTTGAAGCTCCAATTGGCTGTCCCGGACGGGCATTTGAGAGCAGGTCCGCACGATCCGCTTTGAGCATCGGTAGTAGGTGTAAAAGTGGGTATTGCCGTTCTTCTGGTTCTTGGTCTTTTCCTCCGCCGTGATGGAAGCTCCGCACTCCCCGCAGCGGATCAATCCCGTAAAGGCGAATATGTGCCGGGTCAAACACTCGGGCCGCTTGCCGTCAATTAGCCTCTGGACCATGTCAAACTGCGCCTTGGAAATCATCGGCTCATGCTTGCCCGGAAATAAGCCTTCGCCCCAAGTGAAAAATCCATAGTAAAACGGGTTGCGGAAAAGGCTGTAGAACTTGCTTCGAGAGAGCGGCTTGCCTTTGAGCGTTTTCAATCCCAAATCGTTGGCCCGTTGATAGAGGCTTTCGACGGAACAGCGTTGCTCAAGAAGCGACAACCAAAGACGTTTGACCAAATCAAACCTCTCCGGGTCGTTATGGATTGGAGCCAAGTCCGGGAGGTCGTGCTTGTTGGACAGGTAGCCGATAGGCGGTTTGTGCGGAAGCCAGCCCTGCTCGATCTTGGCCCGTTGGCCGCGCTTCGTGTTGACGCTCAAATCGAGGATGAACTGATTGGCCATGCCAAATTCCAAGTTCATCATCAAGACGTTGTCCGTCGGGTAGTAGGCCCGTTGAAAACTTTGAATGTGCTTGATGATCGACTGTTGGAGCATCCAACTGATCGTCCCGCCGTCAATCGGATTGCGGGCCAAGCGGTCCAGCTTCCAGCAAATAATCCCCTGGGCTTTGCCCTGGTGAATATCCTCAATCATCTTCGTGAAGACGGGACGCCCCGGTGCCTTGGCGGACATTTCTTCGGTCAGGATGGCGGCAATCGAAAGGTTCGACTGCGCGGCCATCCGCTTTAGCTCCTCGATTTGAGACGGGATGGACGCAATCTGGCGGTCCTCGTTTTCGGAAGACTTCCGGGCGTAGATGAAATACTTGACCGCCGTGGTATTCATTTTTTACGAACTTTCTTGAGGAGCTTTTCCAGTTCAGACTGTTTATACAACCGATAGCTGTTCAGGGGGTGGCGGTGCGTCTTGAGCTTCCCGCCATTGTCCCAATTCCGTAGGGTTTGGGCCGTCACGCCTAAGAAGCGGGCCGCATCTTGTATTTTGAGGTAGCCTTTCATCGCATCTTAACCTTATAAAACACTATAACGTATCGAATCAGGTAGATCAAGTTCATTATCGCATCCTCCTTTGCAGGGCTTCCAGAAGTTTTTCCTTGGGGACCTCATCCAGGGCAATCCCCTCTCCCTCACGGGAATCCTTTTTGAAGTTAATCCGGGCAATGATGTCCTCCACTTGATAATCGGCCAGCTTCCCGTAGGTGGAGAAAGTCGTCCCGATGTTTTCATGGCCGAAGTTTTGGGAGATGGCCCGCAGCTCCTCCGCCGTGCGGACGTGCTTGAAGGCTTCTACCGTGGCTGTGTGCCGGAACTTGTGAGGGGAGTAGTAACGCATCCCCGCCGCCTCCGCCCACCGCTTGAAAACGTTTCGTATGCCCTGGGTCGTGGACCAAAAGACAGGTTCCACGTCCGTCCCTTCAAAGCAAAGGTCCGTTTCGCTCTTTTGTTCCAGCTTGGTCCGAGGAAATAAGGGGTCACGGTTGTTGAAAAGCTTCCTCTCTTTCAAAAACCGAAACCAATCCAGGACATATTTCAACAGTTCCTCATCGAAGCGGAAAATCTTGGTCGTCATGGTCTTGGAGAATTTCGTTTGAACGCCCTTGTCCGGGTCCTGGTGGATCAAGAGCTTTTCCGTGTCGAAGCACTCCAAGGGCAGGGTGATGGTGGCCTTGTCCCTCATGCCCGTCAACAACGTGAAAGCAATGAGGGCGCGGTCCCGTTGGTCCACCTCCGTCTTAGGGGTGATGCTCCGACAAAGGGTCTGAACGTATTCCAGGGATGGGAACTCTTGCCGGGGCGCGGCGGTGGCCATCCGAGCTTTCTTTTTGTCCAGCTTCAAATACTGGACATCGAACGGGTCAATCCGGGACTTGTAGCCGGGTTGCCCGGAAAGCCAGGAGAAAAAGTCCTTCAAATGCCTCAAGAGGTGGTATTGGGTGGCGAGTGAAAGTCCATCCCCGCTTCTGCCCCCTTTCCGGGCGGCCAGCCATTCTTTGAACCCCTTGGCGGCCTTGTCGTTGAACTTTCCGAAATCGGCTTCTTTGCTGTACTCCTCATATTTCCAAAGAGCCTTTTCAATGGCTTCGATGCTCAATTTGGAGAACCCTTGAGCCCCATCCAGATAATTGAAATATGCCCGCTTGACCTTCTCGTTCGTGATTTTGGTTTGAGTCGCTCGTAGGTCCATTTTCTTCTTTCTCCTTTGTCAGTGATTAAGAGGGCAGCACCGTATCCCGATAGTACTGGCTTTAATCACCCCATCCGAGCCGAAGGGATTGCCTCCCCGGCGGGCGGTTTCGGAACGACGGAGAACCGATTAACCTTTCCCCCGCAAACGGCGCAAAGCCCTTTTAAAACGACGGCCATCTTGTCATGGCCCATCGTTTTGCCCAAATGGACGGTTTCCACCTGGGACGCCGTCACCGCTCCCCGGCACCGAACGCAATAAAATTCATCGGGACCCAAAGGACGCTTCTGCTTTTGGGTTTCCACGACTAAGAAGGATTTCAACTCATGCCCCATCATCAGGTAGGGCCGCGATCCTTCCAGAATCCGAAGGCCGGACTTGATCCAGCTTTGAATGGTGCGGATGTGAACATTCAGGAGCTGCCCCGCCTCCTTCACGGAATAAGACCGCTTCGCCCGGATGACGTTAAGCCTGTATCTCTTTTTCATGGTCTACTTTGGCGGCGTCCGTCCCATAGGCTCCGTACACGGCTTTGTAAAGCCGGAGGAGCCGCCCCGACTGTTCCAAGGCTTCCGCGTCGGACAGATGGACGCCAAAACGCTGGAAGTACAACTCTTTAAATTCCTGAACGGCCTTTGGGGACGGCATTTTCTCCTCTGGTGATGTGCTACCAAAGGAATACCGTTCATCAGCCGGGGCGCGTCAAGAGACTGGACAGGCTTTTGGCAAAATAACTCTGAATCGTTTAAATTCAAGCGTTTCCGAGATTTATTTTTTGCAGGTCTTGGAAGGATTTAGAGAGTTTGCCGATACATCGGCCCGTTTGGTGAATGGTCTGGTGAATGGGTGAGCAATTTACGATAATGAAACCCGTCAGGTTTAGGAATCTTTTATAAGGATTAAACGCTATGCCTACGCTCGATTTCAAAGGGAAGTCATTCGTTTACGCGCATCATCTTTCGGTCCCGTTCCGAGAGCTGGTTATTGACGCGAAGAAATCGCTGCCCGCCAAAGGCCAGAAACCGTCACTCGATGACAACCTGATTATCCACGGCGACAACCTCCACGCGCTTAAAGCCCTCCTTCCCGCGTATGCGGGCAAGGTGGACTGTAGTTTTATTGACCCGCCCTATAACACGGGGAATGAAGGCTGGTGTTATAACGACAACGTCCGTAGCCCGCTTATGAAGGAATGGCTAAAGAAATCCGCTAACCCCGTCGAGAAAGAAGACCTCGAACGTCATGACAAATGGCTGTGCATGATGTGGCCTCGTCTAAAACTCCTATGGGAGTTGCTGTCCAGCGATGGGGCATTGTTCGTGATGTGCGACGATAATGAGGCGGTCCATTTAGGCACCCTGCTTTCCGAAATATGCAACGAACAATGCTTTGTCTCATGTATTGTCTGGCAGAAAGTTTTTGCCAAAAAGAACAAAGCTCAAATTTCAGGCAGTCACGATTATATTTTTGTTTATTCCAAGAGAGGGCTTGAATGGGAACGCAATCTACTCGAACGTTCCGAGGGGCAGAAAGCGGCATTTGTAAATCCAGATAATGATCCACGAGACGAGTGGCAAAGCGTCTCCTTCTCGGTCCAGACTGAAGATCCTGAAAAGCGGGAAAAATATCGCTATAAAATTACGCTGCCAAGCGGAAGAAAGGTTGAGCCGCCTCCCGGCAGGCATTGGAACGGGTTAGAGTCACGGTACAACGAACTCAAGAGTGATAATCGGCTTTGGTTCGGTGAAAAAGGAGACAGCCCGCCGAGACTCAAAGTATTCTTAAGCGAAGTGCAGGGCGGGATCGTGCCGGACACTTGGTGGCGTCATGAAGAGTGCGGCAATAACCAAGAGGCCAAAAAAGAACTCAACGAAATATTCGGAAAAGGTGATGCATTTCCCAATCCTAAGCCAACGCGCCTGATCCAAAAAATCCTTCAAATTGCCACAGATGCCGATAGCCTTATTCTGGATTCATTCGCCGGAAGTGGAACAACAGCACACGCAGTCCTCGCCTTAAACCAGAAAGACGGCGGTAAACGTAAATTTATTTTGGTCGAAACAGAGAACTATGCGAATGAAATTACGGCGGAACGCGTCCGGCGTGTCATTTCGGGCTACAAGTTTGAGGGACCCCAACACGAAGAATTGATGCGGGAACCGTTATCATGGGCTAAGTTTCAAAAAGCCGGGGATTTAGTTGAAAAAGCCGAAAGCATCGAAAAATTTGAGGGTAGCCATTTCGATAGCGTTACCAAAAAGATTGAAAACAATATTTTGGTAGTGACGGGCGAAAAGAAAGTGACGGCGAAGGCAGAAGGGCTTGGCGGCAGCTTCACCTATGCCGAACTCGGCCCGGAAATGACTCTCGATAAGTTGCTGGCCGACGGCCTCCCCACGTTCGATGCGCTGGCCAAATACGTCTTTTACACCGCCACGGGCCGCACTCTTAGCGAGTTGCCAAAGCAGAAGGCGGCGTTGGGCTTCATCGGCGAGACGGACCTCTACCGCGTCCATCTTCACTACCAACCGGATAAAGCATGGCTGCAAAGCAACGACGCCGCGTTGACCGAGAAGCTGGTTGACGACATGGTGGCCGCAAACAAAGGAAAGAAAAAGCTGCTCGTCTTTGCCGCCGCCAAGTTTATGGGACAACGGGAGCTTTCCAAGCTAGGCGTCGATTTCTGCCAATTGCCCTACGCCATTCACCGCATCCTGGGGGATTAGCCGCCCATGCAACTGAAGGACTACCAGACCGACGTGCTGGAAAGCCTGAGCCGCTATCTTCGGACTCTCGGATTGCGGCGTGAAGAAGCGGAAGAAATTCTCGAATTTCAACGGACCAAGGGCCGAGAGGCCAAGCTGTCCGATTATTGCCGTGAGACGTGGGACGTCCTGCACTCGGAGAAGGCTCTCCCCTTAGCCAAGGACAAGGATGGGAACGCCATCCCGCCGCCCTATGTGGCGCGGAAAGATGGCCTGGACCGCCCGGTGCCGAACATCTGCCTCAAGGTTCCGACAGGCGGCGGCAAGACGCTACTCGGCACGATTGCCATTGAGCGCATTAACGCTGAGTATTTCAAGAAGCAGACCGGGTTAATCCTTTGGATCGTCCCATCCGACGCGATTTATTCTCAAACGTGGAAAGCCTTCGCCAACCGGGAACATCCCTACCGTCAGATGCTTGAACGCGCTTCGGGTGGCCGGGTGCGGCTGTTGGAGAAGGGCGACAGCTTCACGAGGCAGGACGTGGACGGCCAGCTTTGCGTCATGCTGATGATGCTCCAAGCGGGAGCCGTGAAGAAAGTATCCAAGGAAGCCCGCAAGATGTTTCAGGACAGCGGCAAATATCCCAGTTTTTTCCCCGACGTGGACGACCCCACGGCCAACGAGGAGCTTCTCCGCCAGGTAGCGAACCTCGACTTGAACAACCTCGCCGATGAAGGGTTTCGTATCGGCGGCTTGACGGTCAAGCAAAGCCTCGGAAATGTGTTACGCCTGGTGCGTCCTCTCGTCGTGATTGACGAGGGCCACAAGGCTTACTCGAACACGGCCTTTGAAACGATTGCCGGATACAACCCCCGCTTTATCCTCGAACTCTCCGCCACGCCGAACAGCGGCAAGGAATACGTCAGCAACGTCCTCGTGAACGTCACCGGGACGGCGTTGAAGGATGAGCAGATGATTAAGCTGCCCATTAACCTCATCAACGAAAGCCGCGCCGACTGGAAACATACGCTTTCGACCGCAAAGGAGAAGCTGGACGACTTGCAGAAGGAGGCCCGGAAAGTCCACAACAACGAGGGACGCTATATCCGGCCTATTTTGCTCATCCGTGTGGAACGGACGGGCGCGGACCAACGGGACAAGGCGGCGATTCACTCCGAAGATGTGCGGGAATATCTCGTAGAGAAAATCGGGGCGCGGCCCGATCAAATCAAAGTGAAGTCGGCGGAGTTGGACGAATTGGACAAGGTCGATTTGTTTTCCGACTTATGCCCGGTTCGCTACATCATCACGAAGGACGCGCTTCGGGAGGGTTGGGATTGCTCCTTTGCCTACGTCCTGGCGGTGTTGTCGAAGACGACGGCTCCCACGGCGTTGACGCAAATGGTCGGGCGTATTTTGCGCCAGCCGGAAGCCAAGCTAACGAACGCCGCTGCATTGAACGAGTGCTACGTTTACACCTTCGATCAGGACGTGCAGGCGGCGGTGGACAGCGTGAGACGTGGCCTGAAAGAAGAGGGTATGGGCGACCTGGCCGCAAGCGTCAAGATGAGCGGAAGGGGCGCGGCGGCGGCTTCGCGTCGGGAAACTCTGCATCGGCGAAAAGATTTTGAACGGCTGAAGATTTTCCTGCCTCGCATCCTCTCCAAGCATTACGTGACGGGCGCATGGCGGCAGTTCGATTATGACCGCGACCTCTTGAGTCGCCTGGATTGGAGCCAATTTAGCTTCACCAATCGGAAGACCTTCACACCTGATGAGCAAGACAACATTGAAAAGACGCTGATTCGGTTAAGCGTAGAAGACCTCGGAAATGTCGATGATGACGACTTGCCCAAGCTTCTGACATCGGAGGAATCAGTCGCGCCGGAGTTCGATATTCCGGCCCTGGTGCGTCTCTTGCTGGATGTTATTCCAAATCCTTGGCAAGCGGTGAGGATTCTCAAGGAAACTCTATTTGAGCTTCACGAGCGTAATATCCCCGAGGAACGTATTTTTGCCAACCGTCTCTTTCTCGTCAAGGCAATGCGAGATAACCTCAAGGAACAGGTCAATCAAGCCTCGGAAGCCGAGTTCCGCCGGATGCTGGCGGACAATGAGCTTTGCTTCCGGCTTGAGTCCTCGAACGACGCGAAATTGAATTGGGAGCTGGCCGAGGTTCTTGAACTCGACGTAACCGATGAAGACAAAATTCTTCTCCGTATGAACGGGGAGCCTTTGGAGAAGAGTCTTTTTAAGCCCGTCTATCAGAAGCAAGTGAACGGCCTTGAAAAAGACGTGGCCTGGTATCTCGACGCGGACAAGGCCGTCCGCTGGTGGCACCGCATCGCGGTCAATCAAGATTGGCACTTGCAGGGATGGCAAAGGAACCGTATTTATCCCGATTTTCTCGCCTGTCTCCACGATCATGGGGATGGGAAGGTGCAGTTCAGCGTCCTCGAAACCAAAGGGCTGCATTTGATGGGTAATGAGGATACGACGTACAAGGCGCGGCTTTTTGAACTATTGACGAAACAATCCCGAACCGCGCTTTCGGTCGGCGAATTGAAATTGGGCCTGAAACAACAAGAGATGCGCTTTGAACTCTTGTTAGAGGCGGATTGGCGGCAGAAGTTACCGCGCAGCTTTGAGTCCACCTCCACGGCAATGGAGGAAGTGTAATGTCTCGATCATTCAAGCTGAGAGCGGTTTTGCGCTATCTGGACAAGGGCTTATTGAGCCTCTACCTCAAGAAAAAGGAAGTGAAGGACGCCCTACCCCAAACCCCCGACGACGGAGACGAGAACGAAGTTTGGGATGAATTTATCCAGAGCCTTCCGACAGCAAAGACCAACGAGGTGGAGACTGATTTGCGGGACATTAACGAGATGGCCACGGAAGACGGCCTACTCGCGCTTCTGGAAATCGCCGACCAAAAGGGCGTCCACCCTCAGAAAGAAATCGAAAAACTGACCAGCCAACACGACCAAGCCCTTTACTTTTTCATCCACCATTCTGCTATTTTCGATTTCGCCTCCGTCACCCATCGCGTCACTGACCTGAAAGCAAAAACCGAAAGAAATCTCAGGAAACGGCCCGCCGACTTTGTGGTGACAAAAGACAAAGCCCTCGCCGACGTTTTAAAGACATTCCTTCTTTCCAAGGACGGGCGCGGGCGGGAGTGCGTCGTCAACGTATTCCAGTATAAAGACCGCGTCTGCTTTATGGCCTACCCGGAAGACTTCGCGCAGTCGCCGCTCTGTTACCAGGAGAAACAGCTCAAGCGTCTGCCGTTGCGGCCCACGTTCGAGATCGTTTTTCTCTACTACCCTGAGACGGGCAAAGTGGAGCTGAGCGCAAAGGGCGGTCCACAACGGCAGGTGGCCCTCTTCAACATCTTCAACAATGTTGTTTTGGAGGATAAAGACGCGGTGTTGGATTTGGAGAAAACCTATCGCCTGGAAAAGTTTCTCGATGCCGATTTAAAACTGTCGACTGAGATTGAGGACCTGGTGGAATACGTCCGCTTGACCAAGTTGCGACTGGCCCACAAATATAACGATTACCGCGTCAGCCTGGATCTCAAGCAAGCTAACGGCCTTCAATCCATGCGGACGGTGATGGAAAACTTCCGCCTCAATCCCATCGCCTATAACGTGGTGCAGGCCGAAATCAAAATGAAGTTTCCCGGCAAAGGTCGAAAGGGCGGCGTCACGATTCAACTGTCTTACCCGGATAAGTGCAACCTGAACGACTCGCCGAACCATTTGAAGGCGAAGAAATATCTTGAGCAATGGGGGTTAGTCAATCGAAACCCAACTGAAAAGTCTCCTAAAAGCCCTGGCCGTGAGCCATCCGCTACGGCTGTCTGAAGAAAGTCTCCAAACCGACTTCGGGAAAATTTCTTCTCTGTTGGTGGATCAAGGCTTTCTTCAAAGGGTGGACCATGTCACCGAGGCGGAATGTCCCGGCTCAAGGGCCTGTCTGAAGACCGTCGCGCCGCTTGGGGGTAAGCTCTACATTAATTGTGACTGCGAGGAAGGGCTTGGCCTCATTGAAATCAAGAAAGCGCACGTAAACCGCTTTGAAGTGGCTTTAAAGGCACTTCTGGAATGGACGGCAAAGGAATTGGCCCTTTCGGGCGGCGTCCAGCCTGTCCAGGACGGCGAAAGCTGGTTTATCGGCAAGAAGAAGGGCGGCGAAGCGTCCGCTCATTTTTACTTCGTAAGGACCGACTCCCCGGACAACGCCGTCAAGTTCAATGACCGGGTCCAGAAAGACAATCCAGTCATCCTCTGGTTGGGCCAGCCGCCGCACACCGGGCTATTCCCGAAAAACATCATCGCTTTGGAAGACGTTTTGGAGGCTCGCAAAAAGGGACTTTTCCTGAAGCGCAGTTTGCTTTCCAAAGTCCCGGCCTCCTCCCGCTATCCCTTGGATGCCAAAACGATTCTCCTGGACAAAAATATCGGCCTGAAAAAGGTCGGAGAGGTCCCCTATCTCCTGTTTGAACGGGACGGAAATCTCTTCAAACTGCCGAAGAGAATACGACCTCAAGCTTTTGACATGATCCGCTTCCTACACACTATGCGGGACAAGCGGGAAAACGCTTTCAAACTGGAAGTCTTCGCGGAGCGTGAACTTGTCGCCCAGAAGAGAACCGCCTCAGACCGCATCCGCCAAATCAACAACCTATGCGACGAGCTGGATGCCAGACCCATTTTTCACAAATTCCCCGGCGATAAATGGGGTTTGAATCCAAGCTTAGCAATCTAAAGAGAGGGCAAAAACTATGAGCGACATCATCACGCGTATTCAAAGAGATATTCAACAGGACAATTATTATTCCCAGAACTTCTCCAATGATGGGGAGCGATTTGTTGCCTGGTATCTCCGCAATGTTTTATTGCGAACTCCCGTCCAAACCCGCGACGATATTACCGATGGCAAAGATGACAAGGAAATTGACGCTGTCATCGTTGATGATGAGAAGCGTCAAGTCATCGTCGTCCAGGGCAAATTCTTCACCACAACAAAAGTAGATGGTGGACCGTTGCATGAGGTCCTGGCGGCATGGCTGCATATCCAGAATTTACCAGCATTGCAGGAGAGTGCAAACCAAAGATTGAAAGTGAAGCTGGAAGCTGTCTCCGAAGCGTTGCAGGATGACTACGAAGTGGTTTTTGAACTGCTTACCACCGGGAGCCTCACGGATGCCGCCAGCGCGGACCTGAAATCATTCACTGAAACAATCGGGGAATTTGAACATCCAGTCGACAGCATCACGCTTGTAGACGCTCCGACTCTTCAGGCTCGATGGGACGAAGCACTTTCTGTTGCTCTCCCGAAACTGCGGCACAATTTAACCTTGGAGCAGGGGAAGTATCTTTCGTTGGAAGTGGCTAACTTTAAGACCGTTCTGGCAGCGGTCAAGCTGAGCGACGTACTGCGTCTGCCGGGCGTTAAGGATCAAACGCTGTTTAGAAAGAACGTGCGGCAGTCGCTTGGGTTGACCAATAAAATCAATAAAGGTTTGAAGCAGACGTTGATCGGCGACAATTCCAACTTTTTCTTCCTTTACCACAATGGAATCACGGCCATTTGCGATAAGCTGACTTTGGACCATGAAACAAGGAGCCTATCGTTAGAAGGGTTAAGCATCGTCAATGGATGCCAATCCATCAATACGATTTTCGCTTGTTCAGAAAAAATAAAGCAGTCGAACAATTCCTACCTGTTGTTCCGTTTCTACGAGATTCCACAGGCAGACATTGCTGACCGCATCAGCATTTTTACGAACTCGCAAAGCGCGGTAAAACCCCGCGACCTCCGAAGCAACGACAAGCGGATTTCAGCACTAAAAACCGCATACGAGAACGCCTACCGCGATGGTTTTCTAATTACCAAACGCGGGCAGGAACGCCCGGCAGATCGAGACGAGAAAAAGACGATGGACATAGGTCTTCTCGCCAAGTGCCTGATGGCGTGGCATTGCCAGCGGCCCAATATTGCCTACAACGAAAACAAGTTATTCGATAAGTATTTCGATCAACTCTTTCGAGTAGATTACTCCCCTGCGGATATTCACACTTTAAACCTATGGATGCAGCGAATTGAACAACGCTGGCAGCAGAACAGTCTGGGATTAAATGAGGCCCTAATGGCGGTGCCCAGTTACGCCAAATTCCATTTATTGTTTGGCGTACAGGTCTGTTTCTGTATCGCCAGCAATCAGTCCGACAAAGTCCCGTCGCCATCGGCGACCCTTCCGGCTCTGAGCGACCCCGACCCGATAATCACTCTGGCGGCCAACTGCTATAACTCGGCACTTGAAGTGGCGGTATCGGAGTATCAGGAAAAAGGGAAGGTTTTTAGTCCTCAAAATTGGCTGAAGGCCAAAGACAGCCTTAACAAGGTCCAGGCTTCCCTTCGGATGTATATGGGGATGATGACCTCCATGCCTGGTGGCGTAGACCTGAAAAAGCGGTTAGTCCTTGATGCCTCAAAATTTTCTTTGAGATGGTCGGCAGATTGAGCGAATCAGCGGAGAGACACCAATGAAGCGAAAGCTTTTATTCGACCGTTTGGACTCAACGGAGTTTGAGGAATTTTGCTTTGAACTCATAGAGGCAATTGGCTTTGTAAACGTTGATTGGCGTAAAGGCACAGGGAAGAAAACTAGCCCTGCGGATAGAGGCCGAGACATCGAATGTCAACAGGTAGTTAAGGATATTGACGGTGCAACCCACCTGGAAACATGGCTTATTGACTGCAAGCACTTTAAGTCAGGTATCCCTCCGAAAGAATTGCAGAATCTGCTTACATGGGCGGAGGCAAAATCGCCAAATGTCGCCCTTTTCATTGCGTCAAATTATCTTTCAAATGGAGCGAAGGACTATCTTGAAGAATATCGGTCCAATCGACGCCCGCCCTTTAAGATCAAGGTATGGGAAGCACCCCAATTGCAGAAACTGGCGGCGAAAAAGATAGGACTGCTACGCAAGTTCAACTTGGTTAGCGACCCCATCAGGAATGTCAATCAGCTATTGAAAGCAGAGCATGAGTTGTTTGAGAAGATTTGGTACGACAGACACCAGCTCCTGCGGCAACTCAAGGCGGAGGGCAAAGAAAAGGTTGATGAGGAGGTCTGGAAAGGTGCCCGTAGAGCCGCTGCCAAAGTTGAAAAAAAGTACGGAAAGAAGAACCTTGGCCCATACGATAAGTTCGATTGGGGAATGATCAATGGCAAGCTATCGGCTTTGCGGTGGGTCCTCGGCGATGATTGGGATATGTTGGACACATAAATGGACAGATCAATCGTGGAGACATTCAGAAAATGAAAGCACTTAAAAGTCAGCGCATAGAAGGTCCATATGGTGAATTGGTAAAAGTCGCTTGGATGCCGGGGAACCGCATCAGATTTACTTTCCCAACTTCTGGGCCGTGTGTCGTTCGATGGGTCCTATCAAAAGGCAACACAACGAATGTGGAATTGGGTTACGGGGACAAAACGAAAGACCTGAGTTAAGCCGCTTGCAAAAGGGTATTTCTAACCTCGTCCAGGTGCGCCAGCCATTTTTCGACTGATGCCGTCGAGCGTTTGACAAAAGACCCCGCCGGGACGTACGATCATTCCCGTGAAATCACCCAAGAAGCCATCGAAGGAGTCGTCTCTCCCTTCCCAGGACGAATCCCGCCGGACGAATGTACTCTTCGAGAAGTTAATGTCCGAGTTCCGGACCTTTGGCGAAGGGCAAGCCGATCTTCGGGAGCGCATTAGTCGTATGGAGCCTGATCTCCATGCTGTCAAAGAAGATGTCGCGGTTTTGAAAACAGCGGTCCGAACCAATGGCCAAGAGACACGCTCCCTGAAAGAAGCCGTTCAGGGTAATACCGAGGAAATCCGCTCCCTAAAAGAAGCCGTTCAGGGCAATACCGAAGCCATCCACTCCATGCAGAACGACCTCAAGAATATCAACCAACGGCTCGAAGTAGTCGAAGCCAAAGTCGCGTAGTAAGCGTCCGCTTTCCCTAAGCCGCCTCCAAAAGACAGGTTCTGACTTCGTTCAGGATGCGACCCCACTTATTCTCTTCGCTTGCCGTCTTCGGGACAAAGTTATAACCTAACGGTGGGCATACAATCCGATGAACTATGACGAAACCCGAGAAGAGGTGCCGCCTGTGGCACCTTCTCCTGAACACCCACCACTTACCGGAAACGAAAAGGTTGCTGTTGCCTTATTGTCCGTCATTTTAGGGTCCGTCGTGATCGGGTTTATTTATTACTACCTTCCGACGGGTTCCCGGTTGGCGGCACGAGCCGTCAGTGTGCGCTTCAGGAGAGTGATGTACGCATACGGGAGGGCCTTGAATCCATGCTCGCGGAGCTTGGGTACCATCCTAATGACACATTCCTCGAAATTCGCCAGTCCCTGGATAACCCTGACCCACAGGCTCGCGTGGCGGCTTTAGTCGCACTTGACAGACTTTATTATTCAGGGCAACCAGTTAAACCAGAGATGTTTGTTCCGCGATTGATCGAACTGGTCAACGAGCCATCTCAGGACCCATTAATGTGTATCTGGGCCATAGATAATCTCGTGCATTATGGGAATGCTTCCCAACCCGCTATACCCGCAATAACCAAAAGATTGACAGACCCCAATCCAACGGTTGCCTTCCATGCGAAAAATGCCCTGCAAAGGATCTCAGGCAAGCAGAGTCCCAACTAGGCCAAATTTTGAAGTACATTGTATTTATCCGGCTCGGATTCATGGATGAGCCAAGTTCCAAAATCGTCTAACCGTTTGACAAATCGTCTACTCAACTCGTACCATCACTTCCGTGAAATCGCCAAAGAAACCATCCAAGGAACCTTCCCTTCCAACCCAAGACGAAGCCCGGCGGACCAACGTGCTCATGGAGCAAATGCTATCGAAGTTCGACGCCTTCGGCGAGTCGCTATCCGCCGTCCGCGAGGACGTGAATAGCATGAAACCCGATCTGCACGCCGTCAAAGAGGATGTCGCGGTTTTGAAATCAGCGGTCCGAACCAATGGCCAGGACATCCGCTCCCTAAAAGAAGCCGTTCAGGGCAACACCGAAGCCATCCACGCCATGCAGAACGACCTCAAGAACATCAACCAACGGCTCGAAGTGGTTGAAGCCAAGTCCTAACGCCGCCTCCGCTAAGCCGCCTCCAAAAGACAGGTTCTAACCTCGTTCAGGATGCGACCCCACTCTTTCAATTCTTAAATAATCTCAGTGGGCGAGCCGGGAACCCCTTTGTCCAGGTGCTGGAGGATGTTGTCGCGGAGCTTAAGAATAATGGGGCGCATCGCCTGAAGAGCGTTGTATCGGTGGCTGAGGCTGTTCTTAAGCGTAGGCCCCAGCTCAGCCAGGGTCTTGCCCTGTTCCGGCACCAGGAATACCGGATCGTAACCAAAACCTTCCTCGCCGCGTGGCCGATCGGTGATATAGCCGCGAAGGACCCCCTCCACCGTTTGCGTGGCGCCGTCGGGGACGGCCAACGCCATCACGCATCGAAAGCGGGCTTTGCGATGCTCGGTCGGCGCGCCTTTCATGAGCTTGAGGAGCTTGTTGTTGTTGTCCGCAAAGCTGCCGCCGGCCCCGGCAAAGCGCGCCGAAAATAGGCCTGGCGCGCCATCCAGAAAATCAACTTCCAACCCGGAATCATCTGCCAGAGCGATATGCTTCGTAAATTTCGCGATCTCGTAGGCTTTTTTCTGCGCGTTTTCTTCCAGCGTCTTGCCGTCTTCCACGACCTCTGGGGCGCCCGGAAAATTGTCCAAAGTCAGAAAATTGATCGGGACGTCGCTGAAGATGGCCATGATCTCCTTCACCTTATGCTGATTGTGGGTCGCCAGAACGATTGTAAAAGGGTCAAAGGGGCTTACCACAGTCATCGTGAAATGTCCCCGAGGGCCCGTTTTTGAACGGCCAAGATTTTCTGAATGCCCTGGCGGGCGACTTGCAGGAGGTTTTGAAGATCCTTTTGGGAAAACGGCTTGTGTTCAGCGTTGCCCTGAATTTCAACGTAATGCCCCGATCCGGTCATGACGACGTTTAAATCCACATCGGCACGAACGTCTTTTTCGTAATCGAGATCAAGGGCACACTTTCCGTCTACAAGCCCTACGCTTACGGCCGCGACATAATCACGGACCGGCCAGTGCATGCCGCGGTTCTCCTTGCACCATCGCCGGAGGGCCTGCACCAAGGCGATAAATCCGCCGTTGATGGACGCGGTACGGGTACCGCCATCGGCCTGAATCACGTCACAGTCGATGACCAGTCCGGTGTCCGGAATGACGCTCAAGTCCATCACGGCGCGCAGAGACCGGCCGATCAAACGGGAGATTTCCTTCGTGCGGCCGCCTGACGCGATCTTCCCGCGTCCGGTTCGTTCCGTCGTGGCCCGCGGCAGCATAGAATATTCCGCGGTGAGCCACCCTTTGTTTTGAGCCTTGGCGTGATCCGGGATATCCCGCGAGATGCTGGTTGCGCAGACTACTTTGGTGTTGCCCATCTGGATCAGGCAGGACCCTTCCGGGTATTTAAGGTAGTTTTGGATGATCTTGATCGTACGCAGCGCCATCAGGAAAGACCCTCCAGGTTCCGATTCAACCATTCTAGTTTCTTCTGCGTCTGAAGCAAAGTCTCTTTCCGGCTTTCGACTTCTTCTTTGGGGGCTCGCTCGATGAAATCCTTGTTATCGAGCGCCGCTTGCCCGCGCGCGAGCATCTGCTCAAGCTGACCTTTGTTTTTCAGGAGGCGCGCTTTTTCTTTCTCTTTGTCCACAAGCCCCTGTGCCGCGACAAAGACTTCGCCGCCGCCAAAGACCGTGAATAAATACTCATCCGGCTTCTTCCCGGCACCCGTATCCAAGAGGTTGATCTTCGCCAATGAAACAATAAACGCCTGAACGTCCGCATCCTCAAGAATGGCACGCGCTTTGGGATCCAGATTCCTCAAATAACAATCGATCTTGACTCCTTGGGGAATGACGGACTCGCTCCTCAAGGTGCGTATCGCGACGACGACATCCTGGATGAGGTGCATCTTGTCTCTTGCGACTTGATCTTGCCGCGAAGCGTCCGGCTCTGGCCATGCATGGATCATGATGCTCTCCGCCGGTTTGGAAAGATAGGGTTTGAACGCTTGGAAAAGCGCTTCTGTTTCATAGGGCATAACGGGGTGGAGAAGAGCCAGCGACTGATCCAGAAGGTGGACAAGGAGAACCTGTTTGACGAGGCGCGCCTTCGAGTCCTGGCCTGTCAAAGCGACCTTGGAAATTTCCAGATACCAATCGCAGACGGATCCCCAGATGAACTCATATAGAGCGCGTGACGCTTCCGCCGGGTTGTAGTGGGTGAGGGCTCCAGAGACCTTCTCGATCGTATCCTGCAATTCGTGGAGGATCCAGCGATCGGCTAGGCCGAGTTCCGAGGGTTTGGGTAGCGGGCGTGGCGAATAGCCTTCTAAATTCATCAGGACGAAGCGGCTTGCGTTCCATAGTTTGTTGGCGAAGTTGCGGGCTTTCAGGAAGGAGTCGTTTGACAAAT
>JBGPLV010000004.1:0-18431 GCA_041486625.1 Elusimicrobiota bacterium | reverse complement strand
GGCTTTTTGAGCGACCGATATCTCCTGGTGCAGCTGGCGGTTGTCCGCGCGCTGGGGACGTTCGCGGATGAACGCATCACAGACGCGCTCATGAAATACACGACGGGCGATTTGGACGGCCGCCTGAAGCGCGCGGCGGAAGAAGCGATACGGAAAATCCGCAAGGGTATGGAAAATGAATTCCCATCGGGGAAATGAGGACTGTAGGGGCGGACAGCTGTCCGCCCTGCCCATCGGGGTCATTCCAATCCATGGGATTCCATTCATTCAAATTTAAGGGTTAGGGCGCACAGCTGTGCGCCCCTACATTTCCAATGTCCGTCTCATCTGAAAAACAATTCACGCTCTCTCAGAAAATGCATTCCCTCGGCATTTTCGAACACGATATCGAGGAAAGCTTTGTGCGCTCCGGCGGCGCCGGCGGCCAGCATGTGAACAAAACCTCGTCATGCGTGCAGCTCCTCCATCGCCCGACGGGCATAATGGTGAAATGCCAAGAGGACCGTTCCCAGGCGATTAATCGCTACCTCGCCCGGCGCATTCTCGCGGCGAAAATTGAAGCTCAGATTTTAGGGAAGAAGTCCGAAGAGCAACAGAAGAGGGAAAAAATTCGCCGCCAAAAACGCCGCCGGTCCCGCCGCGCCAAAGAAAAGATGCTCGCCAACAAACATCACCAATCGCATAAAAAGGAACTTAGACGAATTTCTGGGAAAGACTGGGGAGAGTAAGACGAAGCGCTCTCAGGCGGCCTGGGCCCTCTGCATGAGCCAATCACTCAAGAACGTATGGTAGCCGATATGCCGCTTTTGGGCCTCGCGTTTGGCCCAGGCGATTACCTGGGGATGAAGCCGAATATAAACTCCCTGAAGTTTTCCGGATGCATATTTTGTCGGGCGTCCCGCCCGTTTCGGGCGGGGGATCCCGAGGGTGTTTTGGATGGCAAGTCTCCCTAATTCGACTTCCTCAGGCGTTGCCGGGCGCAGGGTACGCAATTGAGCATCCGTGAGCGGCGGATTATCCGGGTCGATCGTGATGCGCTTTTTCGTTTTCATAATATTTTGTCCTTTCTGGGCGCTGGGCCCGACGTGCGCTGATGAGACGCATCGCGTCCCAGCGTTGTGTGAAGACAATCGTTACAATGACCCCATTATCCATGCGTCCAACCAGGGTCTCCCGTTCTTCCTGCGCCGTGGCATGGGTGGCATCGTAAGAGCGAAGCTGAAGCGGATCGTCAAAAGCCGTAACAGCCGCCTCGAAAGTAATGCGGTGTTTATTCCGATTGCGCGAGGCTTTTGCAGCGTCCCATTCAAATTGAGGAACCATATTAAGTATATACATAATTAAGCTCGACGGCAAGGGGAAAGCGGTTTGTCCGTCGACGCTTAAGGTGGGCGCTATAGGGTTGTAGTAAACGAAGCATCGGTCCTCCCTCTCTTAGAGGGAGAAACCGACTTTTTATTCGAAGTTTCTGGGGTTTAAAACCTAAGGAAGACGATAGGTGGCGGAGGGATCTTGAGGGGATTCGCCGTCACGCGCGAGGCGGCCTTGATCGACCAGGACGGCCAAGAGACGGGTCACGGTGCGGCGCGGCAGGCTCACCGCTTCACGAATCGCTTTGGGCGTGGCGGCACCGTGCGTCTTGATGTAATCGCAGATTTGGTCGGCCACGGAGGGAGCGTTGGGGTCAATCTCGAGAGTCGCCCCGACAGACCGAACAGACCGCTTACGAACCTGCCGTAAGGCATAGGTTCCGAAGAAAAGCCCCATGACCTGCATGGTGATGGTTTTGAGTTCCGGCGGCATCGGGACAGTGGAATCGTGAATGCGCCAAAGTACCACTCCCGCCCAAAGCAGAAACCACAAGGTGATCAAAGGACCCCCTTTGCGGATCCGCTCGTGCCATCCTTCCGGGTCATCCGCCTGCCGGGCGCTCCAGCGTTTCAGCTCCGGAGCGCCGGCATAGGTGGCTAAAACAAAGAAATAAACATCCGAGACGACATCCGGAGACTGGAACGACCCTCGCGTGAGTAGATAAAGGATATGGTAGGTAAGAAGGTAGGCAGTCATCCCGAAAGCGAATGGACGCATATACAGACTGCCATCTCTCACGGGGGGCGAAACGGTGTCTTGGAAGAGCTGCGCCATGTCGCTATAGTACGTTATTTATTGGCCCAGTTAAATGGCTCAGTTAGCATAGAGAGAATATCAAGGGGTTTTTAACTGGATTGGCTCAGTGAATGGCGCAGTAACTCTCCCGTTGGCTCAGCTTTAGGGCTGAGTGACGGTGCCTCAAATGTAGACGCCGCGGGCGGAGAGCTAGAGCCTTTCGGTGATAAATCCGATGGTTCGGATGGCTCAAAGCGAGTGAAACGTAGTTTACTGAGTAGCTCTAATAAACCCGCATCATGTATTTTGGTGGAAGCAAGTGGAAAAACGGCACTCGTGTCTCGACCCTTCTCGCGCCCTCCAACGGTGAAACCTCCATCGAGCCTGATGACTTCCCAATCTTTGCCTTCATAAAGCTGCGGATCTTCAATTGAATGTGCTTCCTGCTGACCGCTCGTGCCATGGTTCCCAACCTTTGCGATCCGATAAATGTCTAAATGAAACCTTTCAGCAAAATCGTGCAGCCCTTTGATTTGTCGAATAGCCCTGAGCTGAAGCACCACTGTCGGGGTCGCGCTGCGCAAATTCCTTTTGAACGTCATAGACTGATCAAATGCAGTCTTGGAAAGAGCATTTGAAAAAGCGTCCGTAAAGTCCCTTTCATTCTTTGACGTACTGGGCTTGAGGTGAATTATTGCGGATTGATGTGTGTATTCAATCCGCGAGATTATATTCGGGAAATTACGTTGCTGCTCATCTAAGAGTTCATGTAACTGACGCGATGTATTGGGTGCAAGAGCCTGTCCATAGAATTGCTCTCCAGATCTCAGATCCATCGCCGTCGTCCCATTGCTGAAATAAACGATAATCCCCGCAAGATCTTCATCCGTGGCGCCAGTCATCTCCGCAAAGTACTTTATGATCTGGCCGCGGAAGGCTTCATCACGCTGTGTCACGATAGCCATAGGGATGCCTTTCTTGTGGAGTGATAGTAGCTGTTTGAGCACCTCCGCTTTAGGGGGATCTTCCCGCCAAGTGGCCGTATTCTCCCAATTCACCCAAAGAGCGTGATACTCCTTATTCTGGACATAGGTCCATAACCTTTCTTCCATGTCGCGCTGGTTATACCAGCCTTCAGTCCAATCGCCTGGCGTCTTGGGGCTTTGCCCGGGATGGGCAAAGAAATAGCGGTATTGATCCTCCCTCCGAACCGGAATAACCACCCAACCATTGTCAAGTACAGCGGTATTGCGAAGATCGACATGGATGGACTCATGCATATAATTGTGGAGCCATTTTTCCAAAGCTGTGAAATCCGGCGACATCCAATCTTTCTGCCCCAGACACTTTTGGGCAAAGGCATTCAAAAATTCTGCCGTTTCGGCGTGAGTTTCGTAATTTTCTCCCAAATCGATATAACGTTTAAGGATACGTTGAACGGAATCCCCCTCCTCTCTTTTCTCTTCTTGGTTCCGGTAGTGTTCAAAACTAGGCAACACGAGATTCTCGGGCCTTACCCACGCAGGGGCTTTGGGATCTCCAACGACGTGCAGGATAAAACCACGTTTAAGACCGAAGGAGCTGGGAGTCGTCACTTTGTCTACGTGCGTTACCTTGAAATGATGAATGCCCAGAATTTCCACGAAGTCCGGGTCTGGAACGGCGAGTTCAGTAAACTTAGGATCTATATGATCGTCGCAAGCGCTCATATAAATTTCAGCGCCCCCTGGATCGGCCATTTCCGCCAAAAAGTGGAACAGCGCCGCCATGTCGCTTTCTTCTGAAATGGTCGAGGGGTCCTCCAATACGACGCCAACGCCAACGATGTCATTGGCGATAAGGTGCGTAAATTTCCCATTCGTGTGTGTCCATTCCAGGACCTTATTTTGGACTTCCGACTTAACAGCGTCATCGGCAATAATCTCAATGTTTCCCCCTGAAAGCGATCGGAATCGTTCATAAGGAGGTTTCTGGAGGTCCAGGGAGGCCTGAAACCTGAGTTTGCCGGCTTGGCGGCCGAGCTTCCTAAGTGTTCGTTCACGGTTGAAGTGGACATTATGGGTATCCCCAGCGTTTATTTCTTCCCAATCAATATCAAATTGCTCTTCATTCTGAAGACGCTGTTCGTATTCTTCAGAGGTCTCTTCGGTGCGCTGGACAACCACTACCTTAGCGCCTGAAAGTGCGGCGGCCAGTTGAAAGCCCCGGCCTCCAGGACCCACTTCAAGAACACGTGACTGGTCGTTGAAATTTAAGAGATCAACAACGCGTTGTCGCCCTTGGTCGACGGTGATCCATTTGGTACCTGATTGAGCAAAAACCTTGCGCTGAACTTCAGGAGCATCTCCGAGCGGGAAGAATATGTTCCGCCATTCCTCATCCAAGACGCGCTTCAGTTCAGCTAAAGTAGCCTCGACTACGGAGGCAGCTGCAACCGCGGCCGCTACGGGAACGCGCAACATTTCAGCTAATTGCGCCAAGCACTGACCAACAACCTTGTCATCAAGGTACATCTTGTGACGGTTCAGAACTTCCTTCAAATCTTTTTTCTTCGTCGAATTCGAATCATCACTGAGCGCGATACGCGCAATCATCGATAGAGTTTCATCTGTCAACACTTCAGGTTTCAGCCCTTTTTGAATGAGAACACTTCGACAACGCACCTGCCAGTCTTCAGGCAATCCTGCTGGCAGTCCGGGCGACCCCGGGCCCTCAGCGTCTTGCGAAAGACTGCTAACGTGTGCCGCCGAAGACCTCTCTTGAGAGATCGAAACAACTTCTTGGATCGCCATTTGCAGCGTCTCAAACGGTTGGAGAGACGCCTGTACGGGTGTCCCAAGTAAACTTATGAGAGTTTCAACACCATCGCTCTGCGGCTGCTCAATGGAATCGGGGTCCAAAGGGACCCGGAGGAGTTCGTAGCCACGGCGGATTGCCGATAGAGCTGCCCGGCGTCCTTGCGATGTGCTGACACCGTATTGCGAGCGCCACCGCGCCCACAATTCCAGACGTTGCACCACAAAACGGCGGATAAGCCCTGAACCCATCTGATAATATACGTATCGAATGACCGGAAAATCGGGGTCCGACAACCCGGAGAAGGCGTCTTGCAGGTGCCTTTTGATGACAGCTGAGACAGTGAGCCAGTCCTTAAGCCACAAGCCCAATTGTCGCTTTAGCTCTATGCGTTGCGCATCCCGAAGGGAATCGCCAAAAAAGAAATCGATCATGCGCTCAGGACTCATTTGCACTTCTTCAGCCGCCATGATCAGTTCCATACAAACCGTCAACAGCACTCGCTGTTCCGGATTCTCTTGAAGGTGATAAAGGATCTTCGCGGTGCCGCCGATGAAGTGTGATTTTCGCAACGGCGATAAAATTTCGAGCTTGATATCTTGAAATACGCTTTGTGGATCAAGCAGATCCTTCAAAAGTGGATCCTCCAACTCTGCACTGATTTGGCCAACCTCGGGAAACAATACCTTGAAGAGATGAGTTTCCTGTTCTCGGTCCGTCACAAAACGATCCCGATGGCGATGTAGGCGCTCTATGAATGCTTGATCGGCAATTTCCCTGCGACCCAAGGTTGTCATCGTCTCATGCTTATACCTGAACGCTAAAAGGGTTACGGTTTTTGTGTCAAGGGATACCGTGAAGTAAAGCCGCTTGTCAGACCACCTGATACGGCAAAGGCCTTTCCCCCAACGGGATCGCTTTAAGGTGGTATCTTCGATCAAATTCTTGGGATTCGAAAGTCCCTCCCCCACGCGTCGAAGCATGCGCTGGAGATATCTCAACTGATCTATGTTGGCCTCGAAATCTTCCCCAAAAGGTTCGGTGAATCGCACTTGAAAGCCATGCCATCCGAAAGGTTCCATAGGACCAGTTGATCGACCATCGCCATTTCCATTTTCACCGGAGCCTCTAACGGCCTGCGCCATCTGGATCAGCCATCGTAAGGGTTGAGTTTCTTTTTTTGATTGCCCGCTTTCGCGTCGTGGATCCCAAACCATGTAGTCGATTGAAAGGCGTTCTCCGCCAGAATCCACGGCTAGCCCAAATCGCGGTGTCATCCCTCGCATAGAATCTATAATCTGGCGAAGAAGTGCGACGTGAGCGCTTGGTTTCAAATAATCGGAAAAGAAAGAAGCAATCGCCAACTTGTTGACAATGGCTTGCTCTTCGAACCCGATCCAGTAAGAAACGGAGATATGTCGCACCGCATTTGATTGTTGTCGCAACAATGCCGATGTCAGGGCAGGATCCTTCATCAGGCAAGGAACTAGAAAGAGAGTCATCAGTCGATGAAGAATTCGATTCATAAAATCGCTGTCGTCAGATTCGCACTGAAACACCCAACTGCTTTTCGAACGCGCGCGTAGGATGAGTCTATCGTAATTCCGTCGGTGACGATATCCGCCGAAGTGCCTGTTTTGGCTTGGGTCGAATGGCCCGGAAACGATAGGCCCCGGCCGGCGGGTTTGTCAAAACATCTGCGGTTTGACTCACGGCAAAGGGGGAAGGCTACAAACTAGATTATGTTATCCCTCAATTACACGAATTGTATGGCCAATTCGATCGGCCTGTCGCACGGCCAGACCGAATCCGAGCTCTTTGGATGGAAACGCGCGTCAAGGTCGCCCATGCGAGCGTCATGCGCCACGTCACCGCGGGTTAGGCGCCTCGCTTCTTCGTGGCAGCTTATTTACTGGCGCCTTCGATTTCGATGGTGATGTCCACATCGTTTCCGACCATCCCGGCCATGGGCCCACTGGCGGGTCCGACGCCGAAGTCCAGACGATTCACATGACCTGTGGCTGTGGCGCCGGCCCGGGTGCCTTTGCCCATCGGGTCCTTCGCCGTTCCGGCGATATCCAGGTCCAGCACAATCGGTTTGGTCACGCCGTGGATCGTGAGGTCTCCGTGCAGCTTGGCTTTGTCGCCTTGCGTATCGGCCACGTTCGTACTTTTAAAGGCCAGAGTCGGAAATTTTTGAACATCGAAGAAGTCCGCCGACCGTAAGTGGTTATCGCGCTTCTCAATGCCCGTGTTGATGCTGTTCGCATCGATGCTCGCCATGGCCGACCAGGTCTGGGGTTTTCCCGTTTCGTAATTAAATGTTCCGGAGAACTTGTCAAAATGCCCGACCACCTTGCCGATGACATGTTTCACTCGGAAAGACACGCTGGAGTGGTTGGGATCGATGGTGTATTCCGCGGCCTGGACTACCGTCGCCAGCGCCAAAATCCAAGATCCGACGACCAGGGTGATTGCTTTGCAGCTTAAACGCATATGATCCTCCTTGAGTTTATTGAGCGGTCTCTACCTTAATGATACTACCGAAAGGGGGGGTAATCTTCTTGCCTTGGGCGGACAGATGCAGCCAGTAATCGCCGGGAGCCACCCCGGTGCTGACGGCGATATCTGCGGTAAGCGTGGCCGGGTCCGCCCGTCTAAGGCCCGAGACGGTAATTCGCGGCTCATCCACATCGATCCGGAATGACGCCGCAAAATCATCCGAAAAATCCCGTCCAAGGACCTTCAAATTACTTTTCCCTCCGGCCGTCACGGGAGGCGAGACCTGGACGCCGGCCACCCAGTTGGCCGGTACCATATTGAAGACGTCCTTTTTCTCAAAGAGCGTCTGGCCGGAAGTATTAAACACGCGCACGCCGTAGGAGCCCACCGGCGTATTGGCCGGACTGTTGAAGGTCAATCGGAGCTGCAAGGGTGAAATGTACGTAAACGACGCCTTCCCCAATTCAAACTCCTCCACCTTGGCATTAAGGCTAGACGTGTCCTGGCCGGATAATCCCGTGGCTTGCACGTAGATTTGTACGACATCACCCGGCCGGCGAAATTTGTCTTCCGCTGTGAGCCCCTGAATAAATCCGGATTGCCCGATGTTCGGGCGGACAATGCGGATCATGCCCATTCGGCGGAAGACCTCCTTGCCGTTAATCGCAATGGCCAGGCCATGCTCGCCCGGCGGGACTCCTGGCCCGATCTGCAGCCGCCCCTCCATCACATAAGGCAGTTGCGGCATAAGATCCGTGATCTGGATGCCCGGAGTACTCGGGTCAATGCGGAAGGTTTTTGAAAGAGCCTCATCTAGGTTCGTAATGACCCGGAAATGCCCTCCACGCCCATTGTCTTCCATGCTGACGAAAAAGACCGTCAGTACCTCCCCTTTCCGCACGACGGCGAAAGGGTCCGGCGCGCGGAAGACCGGAAGGCCTTTGATCAGAACCCGCGGATACACAAATCCGGTCTTGGCGTCGGCCCCGATATTCATGACTCCGTGTATTTGATTCGTAGTGATCAGGTGAAGATTCTTGATACCGACGTGATCGTGGCCTGAGTCGACCTTGATCATTTTCTCAAATTCACTCGTAAATCCTGAGCCGTTGATATCGAATTCAAACGCCGTTCCGGGAGGCACTACTTCCTGCGTGTAGTAACAGCGCACGATCTCGATATTTTTAGGGATCAGCTCTTTGTGCAGCTCAATCTTCGGCGGGACAGGAGCTCCAGTGGGAGTGCTCGCGGGCAGTGCCGATTTGGGACGGACCAAAAGTTTTTGGGGAGACACCGTCGTGGCACTTGAGGGCATCACGGCGGGCGGAGCCACGGGAGACGATTTTTGTCCTGGGATCAAACGCCAGAGAAAAAGCCCCAGCAAGAGCAGGAACAGCAATAGAAGAAGAACATTTCGCTCGTTCCGATTCATTGTGAGGAGATAAGGATAGTATATAATTCGCGCCATGATCACGTTGCGAAACGTATCGAAGTCTTTCGGAAATCAGACTCTTTTCGAGTCCATTTCCCTCCAGATTAACGATCGGGACCGGTTTGCCCTGATCGGGCCCAACGGCGCCGGCAAGTCCACCCTCTTCAAGCTGATCATGAGGCTGGAAGAGCCGGATGAAGGGGAGATCAGCCTGCGATCGGGCGTCACCTTCGGCTACCTCCCGCAGGAGACGACGACATTTTCCCACCGTCACGTGCTGGAGGAGGTCCTTGGCGATGCGTCCGGGGATTCGACGCGGGCGCCCCGCGCTAAGCAGATCCTCACCGGCTTGAGTTTCCGTCAATCGGATTTTGAGCGCCTGATTTCCGAACTCTCGGGAGGCTGGCAGATGCGCGTGGCGATTGCCCGGCTTCTTCTGGAGGAGCCTGATCTTCTCCTGCTCGATGAGCCCACCAACCACCTGGACTTGGAATCGCTCCTCTGGTTCCAGAACTATCTGCAGAATTACCACGGCGCGATCTTCCTTATTTCCCATGACCGTGAGTTCATTAACGACCTCGTGAACCGGATCGTGGAAGTCCGCGACCAAAAACTCAACGTCTACACGGGCTCATTTGAGGATTACCTCGCCCAGCGCCAACGCGATGAAGAAAACCTGGTATCCGCCTATCACCGGCAGCAGAAGGAAATCAAGGAATTAGAAGAGTTCATCAACAAATTCCGGGCCAAGGCCTCGACGGCTTCACGGGCTCAGGCCAAAATTAAGTATTTAGAAAAGATGGAGCGGATCGAGTTGCCGGAAGAATTAAAAACGGTAGGTTTTTCATTCCCTCAGCCCTCCCGCAGTGGCCAGAATGTCCTGGCCCTTAAGAACATCCGGCAGTCCTACGATAGTAAGACCTGGGTTTATGATGGCCTGGACCTGACTCTGGAACGCGGCCAGAAGATCGCGCTCGTCGGCCCCAACGGAGCGGGGAAATCCACGCTGATTAAGCTCCTCGCCGGGGCGATCCCTTATCAGGAGGGTGAGCGGAAGTTGGGGCACAACGTCGTAGCTGGATATTTTTCCCAGCACCGCGCGGAGATGTTCCGTCCCGGGCGTACCGTTCTCGAGGAAGCCCTGGACACCCAGCGCCACCATTCCGAGCAGACCGTCCGCACGGTGCTGGGGTCATTTCTCTTCCGCGGAGAAGCCGTATTTAAGAAAGTCGAGGTGTTGAGCGGAGGGGAAAAAAGCCGCCTGGGCTTGGCCCGCTTGCTGCTCGACCCTCCCAATTTGCTTCTTCTGGATGAACCGACGACGCATCTGGATATGGCGAGCGTGGACGTTTTGTTGCAGGCCCTCAAAACATTTGAAGGCACGATCTGTTTCATCAGTCACGATGTGTATTACATCCGTCAGCTCGCCGATCACGTCATTCATGTGAAGAGCGGTAAGGTCATCTGGTATCCCGGGGATTATGATTACTTTCTCCACAAACAAGCGCAGGAAGAGGGGGAAGAAGCGGAACTATTTCGTTCAGAGGAGCGGATTGAAAAGGCACACCACCGAGGGTTATCGTCATCCCCCGCGGGTTCTGGCGGGGGATCCATAAATCATCCCAATGATGGATTCCCGCCAACGACACGCGGGAATGACAGTAAGAATGTTATTCGGAAGTCCAAAGAACAAAAGCGACTGGAGGCCGAACAGCGTCAAGCCCGTTACCGGCACGAGCAGGAAGGCAAGCGCAAGCAGGCGGTTCTGAAACAGCTTAAGGACAGCGAATCGTTACTGCTGAGTGAGATGGCGCGGTTGGAAACGCACCAAAACCCTGCGCGGGTGAAAGAGCTCAGCCAACGGCTGGGTGAGATCCAAAAACAGATTAAGGCAATGCTTTAATGTAAGGACCGGTCGGGGAACTACACTTACGGATAGAGGGGTATAATGAGAAAGACAGGTGGGCTATTGGCATTTTTGTTGTTGGCGACTTTTGGTACGGCCGAACTTCAGAAAATCCGCGTCTACTCCATTGAGAAGAAAGGATTTATTATGGTGGATAAGGTGAACAAAACAGAGGAGGAGTGGAAGAAAGAACTCACGCCCGAGCAATTTGAGGTCACGCGCGAGAAGGGCACAGAACGCGCCTACACGGGACGCTATTGGAACAATCATGAAAAAGGGTTTTACAAGTGCATTTGCTGCGGCAACGACCTGTTCACGTCTGACACGAAGTTCGAATCAGGCACCGGCTGGCCCAGTTTCTATCAGCCCGTGAACGAGGCCAATCTTCAAAAGCATGATGACAAGAGCCTAATGATGGACCGGGAAGAAGTTGTCTGCGCTCGCTGCGGGGCCCACCTCGGTCACGTCTTCCCGGACGGCCCGAAGCCCACGGGCTTGCGGTACTGCATCAACTCCGCCTCGCTCAAGTTCGAAAAAAAATAAGAAGGGAATTCCCTATGTACGTCTGCCCGATGCACCCGGAGGTCCGCCAGGACGGACCAGGGGACTGCTTCAAGTGTGGGATGGCGCTTGAGCCGGAGATGCCGGCGCTCTCTGCAGACGAACAAGACCCCGAGCTCCTCAGGATGTCCCGCCGGTTTTGGATCAGCCTTTTTCTGTCTCTCCCTGTAACGTTCCTCGCGACGCACTCGATGCAGCCTCCGCGCTGGATGCAATGGTTCGAGCTTACTCTGACGACACCCATTGTGCTTTGGGGCGGCTGGCCATTCTTTGAGCGCGCCTGGCGGTCGATCCTCAACCGTTCGCTCAACATGTTTACGCTGATTGCCATGGGGATCGGCACCGCCTACCTTTATAGCTTGTCCGCCGTAGCCTTGGCGAAGGCGGATCTCCCGCTCTATTTCGAGTCGGCCGCCGTCATCACGGTCCTCGTGCTGCTCGGACAGGTGCTGGAGTTGCGCGCGCGCGCCCGAACATCCCGCGCTTTAAAGGAGCTTCTGAATCTGGCGCCACGGTTTGCGCGGCTCTTGCAAACAGGAGGCCAGGAGATAGACCTCCCTGTTGAAAAGGTTCAGGTGGGGGATCTGATTCGCGTGCGCCCAGGGGAGAAAGTTCCTGTAGACGGCATCGTAGTGGAAGGGGCGAGCGCCATCGATGAATCGATGGTGACCGGCGAACCCTTGCCGGCTGAAAAAGTGACCGGGGATCGCGTTACGGCGGGAACCCTGAATGGGACGGGCAGTTTCGTGATGCGAGCCGAACGGGTGGGAGAGGGGACGCTTCTGGCCCAGATCGTGCGCTTGGTCTCGCAGGCTCAACGGAGCAAGGCTCCGATCCAGCGCCTTGCAGACCAGGTATCGTCATGGTTTGTCCCGAGCGTTGTGGGCGTCGCTCTCGTCACATTCGCCGTGTGGGCTCTCTGGGGTCCCGCTCCGAGGTTCCCTCATGCGTTGGTGAACGCTGTCGCCGTGCTCATTATTGCCTGCCCCTGCGCGCTCGGCCTTGCAACA
Source organism: Elusimicrobiota bacterium (assembly GCA_041486625.1). Lineage (GTDB taxonomy): Bacteria > Elusimicrobiota > Elusimicrobia > 2-01-FULL-59-12 > 2-01-FULL-59-12 > JANLWZ01. The sequence continues at coordinate 6,118 of JBGPLV010000004.1, read as the reverse complement.
CCCATGGCGATTCTGGTGGGAACCGGCCGCGGGGCCAAAGCCGGCATACTTATTCGTGACGCGGAGGCTCTGGAAGTTCTGGCGAAAGTCGATACACTGGTCATCGATAAAACCGGCACGCTGACCGAAGGAAAACCTCGCGTGCGGGAAGTCCACGCCCTGGCTGGAACGAGCGAAGAAGAGATTTTGCGCTTGGCGGCGGGGTTGGAATCGGCAAGCGAGCATCCGCTGGCTTCCGCGCTTCTTAGAGCAGCCGCAGAAAGGCATCTTATTCCGGGGTTGGTCACTGATTTTCGGGCCACGCCGGGAAAAGGGATTCAGGGCAGAGTCGACAACCGCAACGTCGCGCTTGGCAATGAAGGTTTTCTAAAAGAGCTGGGGATCCCTCACCCAGAGCTGCGCTCACCCTCTCCCTTCAAGGGAGAGGGTTTGGGTGAGGGATGGTCGGGAACTTTGACTGTCGTCAGCATAGCCATTGATGGTGAATTGGCCGGGTGGATTTCCATTTCTGATCCGCTCAAGCCTTCCGCTAAGGCGGCGCTTGGGCGTTTACGCGAGGAGGGTTTGAGCATTATCCTCGCGACCGGGGACCGCCGGGCCAATGCCGAAGCGGTGGCGAACGACCTGGGGATAGAGGAAATTCACGCTGAAATTCTCCCTTCCGGAAAGGCGGAGATCGTCAAAAAGCTTCAGTCGGAGGGCCGGGTGGTGGCGATGGCGGGAGACGGGGTGAACGACGCTCCGGCGCTGGCGCAAGCGGACGTAGGAATCGCGATGGGAACCGGCACGGATGTGGCCATTGAAAGCGGTGGGATTACACTCGTGAAGGGGGATTTGGAGGGAATTTTACTGGCGAGAATCCTGAGTCGCGCCACGCTGTGGAACATCCGGCAAAACCTTTTCTTTGCGTTTGTCTACAACACTATTGGGGTTCCGGTCGCGGCCGGCGCGCTCTACCCCTTCTTTGGAATTCTCTTGAGCCCGATATTTGCCAGTGCCGCGATGAGTCTGAGTTCAGTCTCTGTCATTGCCAACGCCCTGCGCCTGCGGCGATTACCTCTTGACCGTGGAGGCGGAGAATTTCTCTAGAATCTCCTTCACGTGACCGGTGGCTTTGACCTTGGAAAAGACCTTCTCGATATTCCCGTGCTCATCAATAATGACCGTGGTGCGCTCCGCGCCCATATATTTCTTGCCGTACATGGATTTTTCCTTCCAGACGCCGTAAGTCTTCATGACTTTTTTGTCCGGATCGCTCAAGAGCGGGAACGGGAGGCCGTACTTGGTTTTAAATTTCTCATGCGATTCGACGGAATCGGCGCTTACGCCCAAGATCGCAATCCCGCGAGTCCTGAATTCCAGAGATTGATCCCGGAAGGCGCAGGCTTCCGTCGTACATCCCGGGGTATCGTCTTTGGGATAGAAGTAGAGCACGACATGCTCCCCTCTGAAATCGGATAGACTGACCCAGTTGCCCTGATCATCCTGCAACTTGAAAGCGGGCGCGGCTTCACCTTCCTTAACCATGAAACCCTCCTATTGAATTCCGATATCTTCCCAGTTACGCTATCACACGTCTATGAAAATCCGAAAAGGCACTCTTTTTTTTGCGGCCGGCGGATGTATCGCCATGCTTCTCGCGGACCAGCCCCACCGACAAGTTCCCACCTTCTGGCAGACCGGCCTGACTCCCGGCGGGGTGGGACGCTTTGTGATCCAGCAAGAGGGTGATATCACGCTCAAATTCGTCGCCGTGCGCCTGGGAGCCGGAAACCTCGAACTGGTACCGGTTTCATTCTACCAAGACCAGGGGCCAGGCACACGCTCTATCGTGGAGATCGCCCGCCGCTTCACTCTTGAAACCCAAAGACCGGTCATCGCCGCGATCAACGGTGGCTTCTTCGACACAGCCACAGGCCTTCCGATCGGATTCCTTTTGCGCGACGGCCGGATGGAGTTTTTCAACATGCCGCAGGGATTCCAGAGGAGCATGGTGGGCTTTAGCTCTCCCGGGCATGCCGGAGAAGGGTCGCATATATGGATCAATTCTCCGAGCGAGATGCCCAAAGTCTGGCTCGATACCTTAGTCGCGGGCCGAGAGCGCCCCTTGAGGACAGCCACGGTCGCCGTCCACCATATCAATGTGCCCGGTGGAAAACACGCGCTGTCTCTTTTTACGCCGACTTACAGAGCGACGCTGAGGCCTCCGGAGGAGTCGATTTATCTGACCGCCCGCGCGGAACCTAGCCAGCCAGGAGTGTACCGCGTTTTCGAAATTCATAAGGGGGGCACCTTGCGCATTCCGTCCGACGGGCTTGTGGTGGCGCTTCACGGCGACGCTCGCGCGAAGGCCGGACTGTTTCAAGTAGGCGCGCTTATCCATCCGCGATGGTCTCTCCCCTCGGACTGGACTGATCACGCGGTCTCTCACGGCCTACTTGCGGGACCCCGCTTGCTGGAAGGCGGCAAAGTTCAAGTGACGGCAAAAGTCGAGCGCCTGGATCAGCTAATGAGCCGCGACCGCGTGGCTTTGGCTGTGAAAGGCAACGGCGATGCCATACTGGTCTGGGCACACAAAAATACCCCAGGAAATCTTTCTTTTGAACAGGTGGCTCAGGTTCTGGCGAAGATGGGGGCGGAAGACGCCATTGCGCTTGATGGTGGCAAATCCCGCGCGATCCTCGCCCAGGCCGGAGAGGCTTACGCGGATGAGCGCTACTTCGAAGGCGGCCGCCCGGTCGCCAACGCCCTCGTCCTTGCTGTTACATCGAATAGAAAATCCTGATCAGAACGAGCGGATGCGCCAGACGTGGTCCGGATTGCGTTCGAAGCGGATTTTGGTGACCACCACGGTGCCGGCGGCGTTGGTGACGAGGGATTTGCAGTGGGCGGTGGCAAAAACGACCTCGCAATCATAGAGTTCTCCGAAGCTTGAGAAGACGGATTGGAGCCTCGGGACCCCGAGCGTGCTGAATGACTCGCGATACTGATCGCGCGTGTCGAGGTAATCGGAGTAGTAGGTCAGGGCTTCGTTGACATCTCCATGCACGGCCGCGTCCTTCATTTTATTCCACTGGCCAATGCATTGGCCGATCACTTCGTAATCTTCCTGCTTCTTGGAGCTTTTCTCTTCTTTTTCCTCTTCCTCCTGCGGCTTGGTGGGCGCGGGTTCGACCTTCTTGGCCAATTCCGGATGGGCGGCGGCATATTTGCCTTCTGCGTCTTTGGCTACCGCCAATTCTGCCGTCACGCCGGCCGTGTTGCCTTCTTTGGCATAGACCTTCGCCAGAATTTTGTGGGCTGCCATATCGTTTTTGTCTAACTCGATGGCCTTCTTCGCCGCTGCTTCCGCCGCGGGGAAGTCCCCCACGATGAGCTGCGCGTAAGCCAGTTGGCGATGGTGCGAGGGGTTCGAGGGCTCGAGCTCGACAGCGCGTTGGGCGGCCTGCGCCGCTTTGACCGGTTCGTTCAAGTAGAGGTAGGCCATCCCCATCTGGAAATAGGCGAGAGGTTGGCTGGATTTGAGCGCAATCGTCTGGTCAAAATGCTCAACGGCGCGCTCGTAATTCTTTTGCTGCATCTGGGCGAGCCCCAAGATCAGATAGGGGCCGGGAAGATCACGATTTTTCTGCCGCACCTGCAGCGCCACCTGGATGGCTTCATCCCAGCGCTTCAGTTCTGTCGTGCAGACCCGGAACTCGGTCCAGGCCTGCTCATCGGACGGGTTTTTCAACACGCGGTCTTTGTAGCTGGAGTAATTCTTCTGGCAAAGATCTTTCCCAGACGGCTCGGCGGCGGACAGACCCGCCGATGGGATGGCCAGGAGCAGGACGATCAGAAGACGCCTCATAAGAACCTGTAAGAAAGGCCTGCGCAGAAAGAATAACTGTTATGCGTCACGCCGGAAAGGTCTCCTTCCCCGGTAAGAAATTTAATCGAGTCATAGCTTGTGTGGTCATAGACGAACCGGAAATCCCAGTACAAGGGCTTCCACCAGGGAATCATAACTCCTCCTCCGCCAAAAATGGATTTTCCCTTGAGTTCGTCCCCGCTCGCTTTGGGGATCAGGCGGTTCCAATGATAACCCGTCGTCAGATAGGGCTCGATGCGCCACTCTCGGAATCTGAAAAAGGGAAAAAACTTCGCGGAGAAGCCGCCGTCGTAGGCGTAGAAGCTTTCATAGCTCCGAAAATTTTGGCCATCCGTAATCGTGAGCGCGTCCCCCGATAGATGAGGGATGTAATTCAGTTCGCCTCCCACCTCCACCGCCGGATGGACCCGGAAAGCGCCGCCGAAATAGAGGCCCGAGGCCGGCGAAAAAGTAAAAATATTCGAAGAGTACACCTGCCCGCTGATGCCGAAGGTCGCGCTCGCAAAGCGCCCCTCTTCGGAGGTCGGCTTTTCGGCAGGGCGGCTTTCCCGCACGAGAGTCAAAACATCCTTGAGCTCGATGAACCGGGGCTTGGGGTCGAGCGGAGGGTTCGAAATCAGCACCGAGCGGCTCGTCTCTCCCATGATGTGACCCTGGTAGATTTTGCCGTCCTTCATAATGATCTTGTCCGCCCAGGAGAAGCCACTGAGGGCCAGCAATACCGCAAAAATAAGGAATCGTTGAACCATAGCTCTCCTAAGTGTAGTGGAGCTGGGTTACATGTCAATAACGTACTAGGACGAAACCGAGGAGATGCGGACGATGAAATACTCCGTATCGCCGAAGCAGGTGGTGGGAACTCCTTTGTGCTGCTCGTAGGTAAGGCTCACTCGCTGGCCGACCAAGCGTTCCATCTCATGGGCCACCGCGCCATCACGGACCGTAAAGTGGAAAATCTCAGGCATCGCGCCGGGGAGGTTCACCATGGCCAGTTCCCCTTCCCACGTCTTGCAAAGCCAACCTTTTTTGGAGATCTTCTGCACATAGCCGGCACGCTCGCCGCGGGCGTAGACATACTTCAGCGTCACCCAGGCCCAACCGGCAAAAAGGAAGGGGGGCACAATGAGGAGAGTCAAGACGACTAAGACCAGCCAGCGTTTCCATTTCGACATAAATTCGTTATAGCGAATTTCAGAGGTTTTGGCGAGGGAGAGCGCGCAGGGTGGCATTCGCGAGCCTGTTAGCGGGATTTAGTGGTTGCCGGGTCGAAAAATCTATACTGAAAGTTGGGATACTTTGTTTCATAGGACAGCCACATCATCTCGTACCGGGGACGACTCTGTAGAATCTTTCCGTGATCGATCTGCTGGAGAAGTTCCTGAATGGCCTGAAAGGTGCCGTACACTTCCATCTCTATATTGAACAGATTCGATAGCTGCATCCAGCCCGTCAGATTCAGCTTGCGGACAGTCCTTTCCAGGGCATAGCAGTGGCTCATGTTGGGCAAGGGCCCCATAATCGTAAAGGTCGCCCCCGCCATTTTTTGAGCGGGGGGAGCAGAACCAAACAGTTTTTTGATCGCTTGAATCATCATGGGCTCCTGCCATTAGGATAAGCGGCTTCTGTTACAGAAAGATGTCGGGTTGGTTACAGATGTGTAAATTTACGCCTATTTCACGCTCTGAAGTGCCGCTTCGATTTGATGGAGAAGATCGTCATTCGCCCTTTTCTCCTTCGGATTGGCCGAGCTGTTGACGTTCAACCGTTTTTTCATCACCTCGAAGGACACGTGCGGCATGAGGGGCGGACTGTCCACCTTCCACTGGTCCTGCACTTTGTTCAGATAGAACACGACGTTTTCGGGCTTTGTGTCGACAGTGAATTTGTCGGAGAGTTGACCCAGCGGATGGTAGGTGACCCGAACCTGGGCACGGGTGTGGCCTTCCAGGGTCTTCCCCAGTTCGTAACGGTCAATCACGACGAAGGTTTCCCACTTGGGGGCCTGTGGGAAATTGGTGAATTGGCCGAGTTCAGGCCACGTCTCCGCCGCCAATCCCGCCGCCTCGGCATCGAGCTCCAAATAACGTTCGATGACGGCTTTCGGTGTCGACGGATAACCGTTTGCGGCGGCCCAGGCGAACGAGATGGTGAACATCAGCCCTGCGAGGGAAATAGAATACGGGAGACGTTTCATCGATTGAACCTCCTTAATCCAAAATGCGGCTTTCAGTGTAAATCTTCATCTGC
>JBGPLV010000003.1:0-18732 GCA_041486625.1 Elusimicrobiota bacterium | reverse complement strand
GCAACAATTGGGCTGGAGCCACTTTGTGGAACTTATTGCTATCGAAGACTCTCTCAAACGAGATTTTTATACTGAAATGTCCCGGAGGGAACGGTGGAGCGTGCGAACACTCCGAACCAAGATTGGAGGAATGCTCTACGAACGCATTGGCCTTTCCAGAAAGCCTGCACAAATCGTAAACGGGGAACTGACGGCGCTCCGAGAGAAGAATCTTTTGACCCCGGATTTTGTTTTCCGGGATCCCTATTTTCTGGACTTTCTTGGTTTAACGAGCCATTACAGTGACAAGGATTTAGAAGCAGCGATCCTGCGGGAGCTGGAGCAATTCCTTATTGAACTTGGGACAGATTTTACCTTTGTCGCTAGGCAGAAACGGATGCAGGTCGGAATGAAGGATTATTACCTCGATTTGCTTTTCTACCACCGTGGTTTGCGTTGCCTGGTAGCCATCGAGCTTAAACTCAATGAATTCCATCCTGCAGATATGGGACAGATGGAGTTTTACTTGCGGTGGCTGGAGAAATACGACAGACGGCTGGGGGAAAACCCTCCCTTGGGCCTAATCCTCTGCGCCAGCAAAAACCACGAAGAGGTGGAGCTGCTGAAGTTGGACCAGCGAGGGATCCGGGTCGCGGAATACCTCACTCAACTCCCTGCCCGCCGTACACTAGAAAATAAACTGCATCAAGCCGTTGAATTGGCGACAGAGCGAGTCGCTAAAGGTAGCGTTTCCGCCTGAAGACGTCCGTTTCGAGCGAGGCCACGCAATCCAAGAAAAGTTTCCCGTCCAGATGATCCAACTCATGCTGAAAAACGATCGCCTCAAAACCGTCAGCCTTGATTTCCACAACATTTCCCGCCCGGTCTTTGCCGTGCACTTCAACCGCAACCGAACGCACAACGTTACCCGTATAATCCGGCACGCTTAGGCACCCTTCCCTTATAAGAGCATGTCCCTCCCGCCGGACAATCCAAGGGTTGAGGAGGATGATGCGCCCATGACGCGTCCCAGGCTTATCGATACGAGAAGCGTCTATCACAATCACGCGCCAGGGTTTTCCTACTTGCGTCGCGGCTAGGCCCACGCACCGCGGATGGCGGTACATCGTTTCCACCATGCTATCGATGAAAGGCTGAAGCCTGGGAGTGTCCGCTTCAACCAGATGCGCGCGGGCTTTAAGAAGTGGGTTGGGGATCTGCAGAACGTCCAGGGTCACAGCGCGACAGCTTCAATGTCCTGAAGAGAAATCTCGACCTTCAGGTCCTGGCGTAGCTGGTCGAGCTCGGAGCGCAACGCGTCCATGTCTAAGGAAGCCGGCGCCTGGAGCTCTAAGAGCATCACGTACACCGGTTTTGTGGAGCTGCCAACGACTTTGGTCTGAAGATCGGTGACGCTCACCTTGCGTTTGGCCAGCGCCTGGGTCACCTCATGGACAATGCCGGGGTGATCGGTTCCATAAACGGAGATGAGATACCTGGGAGGCTCCTGCTTCGGCCGGTGTGCCACTTCTGCGGGGATGGGTTTCGCGGTAATTTGAAGCCCCAGCTTCTTCTCGAGGATGCGGAAGCTCTTCTCAAGCTTGGCCACGGGGACGGTCGGTGGGAGGGCGGTCACGAGCATCATGGCGAATTCGCCGCCCAGACGCGTCATGCTGGCGTCTTCGATGTTTCCGCCCAGCTCAAAAAGGATTTTGGTGACCCCTGCCACAATGCCGGGTTGGTCTTTACCGAAGGCGGTCAGAAGGAAAAACTTTTTCAGGGTTCGAGTTCCGTATTCCAGTAGACGGTATCAATGAAACGCTGCCAGGAGGCCTTCATTTTAAAGGGGGCTTTGAGCACGAGAGACGCGCTCCCACGCCATTTGGGCTTCGAGGGTTTGAGGAGAAGACGCATACCGGCTTCGTGGGGAAGCTTGTCGGCCTTCCTTAAATTGCACGGGATGCAGGCGGTCACGATGTTCGACCAGTCGGTCTTGCCGCCACGCGACTTTGGCAGGACATGTTCCAAATTCAGTTCCTGCGTGCTGTACTTGTGGCCGCAATAGCAGCACCGGTGGCCGTAGTGCTCGTAAATGTTACGGCGGGTGAACTTCACTTCACCCACCGGCATCTTGTCGTAGTGCCGCAAAACGATGACTTCAGGGATGGCGATGCGGAAGGTGGGCGTGGTCACAAACCCCGAAGGGTGGTTGTGGATGATTTGCGACAGTTCGCGCCAGTCCTCGAAATTGTAGGTGCGATATTCTTCATCCACGACGCGGGCGTGATCGATATACACCAGGGAAAGCGCGCGCTGCCAGTTGGCGATGTGGACCGCGCAGAAGTTACGATTCAGTACAAGGACATCGCTACTCATATGGGTCGCCGCATTCTAGGCGTTTTTTCGATCATTTGTCAATTTTCCGCCACTGTGGCTTCGGCGGATCCGCCAATACGTAGTGGCGGAGCAACCGTAATCTCCCTGTAACATTCTTAGGGTAAGCTCATAATGTGAAAAATGCAATGGCCATTTTTATCCTTTCCTTTTTCCTGGCCGGGGATTATGCCGGCGCGGAAAAGATCGCGCCGCGCACGGACCAAGTCGCCATGGCCTATGTGCCGGGCAATCCACTCATGCAGCTGCCCGGAATGAAACCCTTGCCAAACACGGCGCTGCCGGCGGCCACCGTCCCTGCCCCACTTCCAGAACCGATCATCACGGATGTTATTAATGCTCCGAACCCATTTGATTCGCGCAAAGCCGGGCTGGAAGGTCAAACCCAGATCATGTATACCCTGGCAAAAGACGTCCCCGTACGGGTCACGCTCTATGATCTCTTAGGCTTCCGCGTTCGACGCTGGGACTTCCCCGCCGGCCAAAATGGCGGCCGTGCCGGAGCAAACCACTTCTTATGGGACGGCGCCAACGAAGCCAGCCAGAAGGTGTCCAAAGGCGGCTACCTCGCCCAGATCGAGATCGAAACCCCCGAAACAGTCGTCACCGTCATCCGCAAAATCGGCGTCATCCATTAAAACCTGATAAAATCCGCCCAATGGACAAAAAAGAGGCCAAGAAATTAGGCGCCTGGATCTCCCTTTTGGGAGGTGCTTGCTTTGTTCTTGGGGCGCTAGCCGCTATCTATATCGCATTCATAATTAGACCCGAAACCGCCACCCGCGTCCTCGCCTGGTTGGGACACCGCTTACATCACAGTTAACACATTGTTAACCTGCCCTTAATCCCTCCGTAACACGGTTTTGTTATCCTCAGAGTGCTAAGGAATACAAATATGCTTCGACCCAATAACTCATCGCCCGCCAAAAACTTGATGAACCAGGATGTCGTGCAAAGCATGGTCCATGACTTTCGCACGCCGATCACGGTCATCAAAGGAAACCTGCAGCTTCTCTTGAGCGGGGTCATGGGCCAGATGTCTGACGAACAGCTCTTGCTGATCCAACGGTCCGTCGGTCCGCTCGAAGACCTGATCCTCATGACCGAGAACCTCCTCCAGGCGGCCACGCTGGAGAAAAGCGAGTTGACGCTCAAGCTCGAAGACACGGACCTGGACAAACTGCTCTCCGAAACAATCGATTTTTATGCCGTCCCCTTCAAGCAGCGTGAGATGGAGATTTACCGCGACGGGAACACCTTCGGGACGAAGCTGCGTGTTGACCCTTTCTGGATGAAGCGGGTTCTCCACAACCTGATTTGGAACGCCTATAAATTTACCCCGGACCACGGGAAAGTGATGGTCCAAGTCGACCACAAAAAAGACGGGTTGGAATTAGCTGTGGAAGATACGGGGCGCGGGATCCCGATGGAAAAGCTCAGTACGATTTTTGAGAAGTTTTCCCAAGCCACCCCCCATCGCGACCGCAAACTGGGGTCAGGCCTGGGCCTTTGGATCTGCAAACGAGTCCTGGAGCTCCACGGCGGCTCGATCCGCGCTGAATCCCAAGAAGGCCACGGCAGCCGCTTCATCCTCGCCATTCCCGCCAGCTGCATCCTCTAACGAACAGTACCCAGGACTGAGTAACGAGTATGGAGTCACAAATCTCTCTCTTATAACTCAGTCCTCAGCACTCGGTTCTCGTTACATTCCTTTAGGCCGCGCCGGCGGTGGGGGTTCGGCCGGTTCGAGGGGCGGTGTCGGCGGGTCGGTCCACATTCGATGTCAGGGTGGGCAAGGGCTTGGCGGTGAGCGAAGGCAACAAGCCCAATCGTTGCAACTCGATGATTAGTTTGATTCTGGCGCCTTTCCCTGGCGGTATGCGGAATTTTTTAGAGAGTCTCAGAAGAACTTGGTCGACAGTTTGAACCCCGGGGATTCCAAGCCGAGCAATGATCTCTTTGCTACGTAGCCCCTGTGCCACCAATGACAAAATGTTCCTATGTCGCTCGGACAGGACAGTGTCCGCTCCTGAAGGTGCGGTGGCATGCGTTAATTCGTTGGCAACATCAAGCTGTCCTAGTTGCCTAGCCGCTACAACGAGGCTCTGTGTGGTATTGTTCCCTGCTGGAAGGTCGAGTTTGTCACGAATATTTGCAAGATGTTGGCTGACGGTATTTTCCGAAATCTGAAGTCGACTGGCGATCTCCTTACGACGGAGCCCCTGAGCCGCAAACGATAGAACTTCTTTTTCCCGATCCGAGAGGAGAACATGCGTTTCCCTACTCTTTTTGCCTCCTCGATCCGTCCCCACGCTAGGCCTTGTTGTTTCTCGCCTGCCCGGCTGCGCGGGGCCGTCACCAAACATGTTCGGAGGGAATCCGGCACCGTCGATACCGTATCTTCCCGTGGTGGGATCCAATCGAGCCGTTATGGTCACTTGATCTCGCCGGCGGATCAGATTGGGATGTCCCGGAACGAGTTCCCATTGCCCCCAATCGACCAGACCCCCGTCTGCAAAACGAGCTGGCTCCCCCGTGGCGGTGCCGGCGAGGCGGCTCGCCGACGGCGACATTTTCGATTGATCAACTTTCTGCTGCTCCAAAGAAATCAATTCTTGCGCCATCGTCCTCAAGAAATCATCGACTTCCAAATCAAACCTTCGGTTAACCCGCTGGGACCATTCGAAATGCCAAAGTGGCTGACGTTCATCGAGACCAGGTATCCAATCCTTTATGGGCATTGAAAAAACCGGGGATATTTCCATGTTTCTTGCAAATCGAACTCTCGCCAATGCGTCATCTAAATGAGCTTTGGCTCTTTTTATCACAACTTCGTCGCCACTGGCAATCTCTTCCAAAAACGCTCCAAAAACTTTCACAAGATCGCGATCGTATATGGTGTTAGAACGATTCAAACCGTTCGAGACCTGACGACGCCAATCCCACGATCTTTCCGCAGCATCAGAAACATCCTTCATGTCGCGATCCCTTATCAACTTCCATGAATCGAGATTGCGCTGAAAGAGCTTCGCTTTGTGGTTAATCAGAGCCGCCCTGCTCATGTCCGGAGACGCGGGGCCGCCGGGTGTTCCGGCAATCCCGCCGGAGTCATAGACTTTTCGGTTTGTGTCCCGGTGATCCATATACGCCGCCACGAGCCCGCTCCAAGCCCCCAGCACGGGGAGAACAATCGGCAAGATTTGAGCAATCTGAAACCAATGTAGTGCACCGCCCGTGGAATCTCGCAACCACAGGCCGGCGGCGGCTTTAACCGCAACTCCAATGACCATCCCCAAGGTTAACCAAAAGGTGACTTCACCGTTGTACCGTTCGGCCCTTCGGGTCAGTTCCTCAACGTCTTGGGGTGTGATTTCCCGTAACTCGTGTTTGATCGGACCACGCGTATCCTTCTTGAATGCATGAACAAAGGGATGGCTGGCTACAAAAAGCGGGGTACTGATGTACGTCGCGAATGCATTACCGACGCCGTAGGCGAAAATAACTCCGATCGGTTGGTGGTTCCAGAACAGATAAAAAGCGAACAGCATGGGCGCGGCAATAAGGACCCCCTGGAAGAGGATTGCCTCCAAGCGTGGCACGGTCGTCTTAATAATCTGCTCAAGAGTCCTAAGCTTCCATTTCCTCAGCAAGTCATAGATAGAGGCTAAAGGCCCCCCCGTGGCGGTGCCGGCGGGGCCACTTTTCTTTGGGGATGGATCGTACACAAATAGGTAAGGCTGTCCCGAAGTCAGAGCTCTAGTTACTGTGACCTTGCCCGTCTCAATCAGCGACGTCATCCCTGCCGCGATTTTCCAGTGATTTGATTGAATGGCCTCGATACCCAGAAGTTTTGAGATATCTGAAAATCTCAACCTTTGGCCCTTATGAAGGGCCAGCACGGCTTCAAGGTCATCAGGATTTACTGGAATCGTGCTTGTTGGAAAACTCGGCACGCTGCCGGCGGAGGGATTCTTTTTAAATTCGGGATGATCTTCTGTGTTGACCAGAAATATAAGGTCTCCGACGCGTGAATAGCCGCCCAACCTAAATTCTTCAATACCTTGATAGGTTACGCCTGACCCATCAATTAATTTGACACAAAGAACGTAAGGTTCCACAGGCGCAGGAAAGACATGCCCTCCCTCGTCCACTTCCAGGGTGAAGTTGTCCATCCCAAACGGAAAAGGATTAAAGGCGTGGGAACCCATCGTTTTTGTAACCTTCACAACCTTGTCGAATTTCAATCCAACTATGTCGGCATGGCTGGCGAGCTCATCGGCTGAAAGCTCCGTGAGGCCTAGACGGTCCTCGGTCGCCCAACGGAACATCGCCTCGAGCTTCAACTCCAATGTGCGTATTGTGTTCCGGAGCCCAATTCGAGGCTCACGACGACCGCCAAAGCTGGAACCTCCGATGGAGCCACTCTGCCACGCGGGGCCGCCGGCGCTAGGCCATATGCTCCAGCGCTGATTGGGCGGAGCGTCGAGATTGTTCTCGTAGTGCAAAATCCCGTGAGCGATGCCGTAAGCCCATACCATCAGCTGAACCGTCAAGACTAATGAAACAGTTTGGACGCATGCGGCTATGGGCAACAGGTATGCTGCGATCAGGGTTGTCCATAAAGCCGCCTTGCCGTGGGCCCCGACCAAACCCTGGAAGACCCGCGGCCGCCCACGCTCGCGAAGTGATTCGGAAGTCGGAGACACGATCAAAGAGGCGAGTTGATGGGCGGCCCAGAATCCCAATATCGATACGCATCCGCCAACTAAGGCAAAACTGACGATAGCGACCAACACCCCGCCGACATCGAGAGTGGGTCCAATTCCGTAGTAGGTGAGGAACGATGTCACGAGTGACCCCGAAAGCCATGCCAGCAGCAGACTTTCAATTATCAGAGTTATCACCGACTTAAAAGTATCCCTCGGGCGTTCCAACAACAACGGCGGAACCAAGTCAAGGCTTAGGGTTACGCCGTCTTCTGGAATTGGATCATCGGCACTCATCGTGCGATCTCGCATTCTTACTCGCACATGCGCTTGCAACTTGCCTTTTGAATCGAAAAGAACGCGCCGCGCGGCTGGATACCATCCAACGGCATCGGCGATGGCTTCCTCAACCGTCCGGCCTTGCACTTTTCTCCATAAGAGATCACGAAGCGCCGGGGTCAGTTCATCCGATACCGCGACTGTTACACGCCGCGCGGGGTTGGCGTATCGAAGCACTAAGCTTTGTGGCGCATGAAATCGTTCGAGCAATTTACTGAGTGATTGACGGACACGGCCAACGAAAATAGCTCTTTGAAAGGATGAAAAAACGCGGCTCGGAACAGAAAGGGCCTGGTCAGTAAATGCCCCCCTCACCCTACACCCTCTCCCCCCAGGGGTGGCGAGGGGAATACAATACACGGGATCGGCCAGTAGGCAGGGGACCAGGAGTAAAGCAACGAGGCGCGAGAGGATTCGGGGAGGCATAAGGGGTCGTGGGAAAGAGTAGTAGATTACCGTCAGGAAATGGAGATGTCTAAGGGCCAAAAATCGACGCGGTTCGTCCCATGTTTTTCGTGGGCCTATCAGTCCATTGACTTGTGGGCCCTGGGGGTCTATACTGAATCTATGAAGAAGATGCTCGTTATGGCGCTTTTGACCGGGTTGGTGGTGAGCCAGCTCCCTACAAAAAGCGATTGCCAGATGGCATTTGGCGGGATTTTGGCCAAGAGCTGCGCTATGTCCTGCTGCAAAGCCGGCATGCCGATGCCGAAATGTCCGCTACTGAAAGCCTCGGCGCCCCGCGACCTCATCACAAGCTCAGTCCAAACCCTCAATGATGCGATTCAGCCCCTGCACAATGTTGGATACATAGCTCTGCCGGTACCACGCCGCATCGTCACTTTGGTGGCTGGCTTTGTGGAGACGATCCAACTCCTTATTGCCGGACCTTCCCAATCCGTTCGCGCCCCTCCGACAGACGTTCTCCTCCTAGCCGCATAAGTCAACCGTTCCGTTCGGCCATTTAACTTAGAATTAGGACTCATTATGTTTCGACGCTGTATCATCTTCGTTTTACTTGTACTTCCCCGCCTGTCGTGGGCCGGAGAGGTCTTGTCGCTGCCGGAATTGCTTCTGCGGGCCCGCGATAACAACCCGGAGATTCTGGCTTCCCGGCACGCCTGGAAAGTGAAGCGGGACGAAGTGACGCCCACGGCCGCCTGGCCGGACCCGACCTTTACCTTCGTGGATGAGAAGTTTCCGAGCGGCATGAATGGCGTGGATCCCGAACACGTCCAGCATTTCCGCGTGGAACAGATGATTCCATTCCCCGGCAAACTGACGAATGAGTCCCGCATGAAATACCACGAGGCCCTCATTGAAGAAGCCAAATACCGAGCCACGACGCTGGAGGTCTTCCGGGACGTGAAGGCGCGGTACTACCAACTCTACCTCACCGACCGGCTCGTCGCGCTGGCGCAGCAGAGTGTGGACGTGATGAAGCAAGCCCTGGGGTCGGCCCAGGCCCGCCTCGCGTCCGGGCAAGCCTCCGCCTCGGACGCTTTCATGGCGCAGACCGAACTGAGCCGGATGGAAAATATGCTTTTTGAACAGCAGCAGGCGAGAACGCTCATTCAGATCGAGTTGAACACGCTTTTGAACCAGCCCACCGATACGGCGCTGGGCGCCGCCCAACCCCCGGAACTAAAAGATCCGCCCGTCGGTTTGTCGGAGCTTCAGAAGCTGGCGGCTCTGAATAATCCGTTGTATCTAGCCGCAATGCATGAGATCAACCACAGCCGGGTCATGATGACGCACCACCGCCTGCAGTTCCTGCCGGATTTCGGAGTTATGGTCGAGCGAGAAACGGCAGACGCCGGACCGGCGGGCCGTCAGATCGGGGTGTCCATCAGCTTTCCGCTTTGGCTCCAGCGCCCGATCGGCCTCTACCGCAGTGCCAAGGAGCACTTGTCGGAAGCGGAGGCTTCTTCCCAAGCCATGCGGAACATGGTCGCCAAAAACGTCCACAGCGAGTTCATTGAAACCAACACCTATTTGACCCAGACCCGCAACTACGAAGCGAGCATCCTGCCGGCGGCCTTGAGCAACCTCAAAATCACCCAGCGGCAATACGCCAGCGGTCAGGGGGACTTCTTGCGGCTGCTCGAGGCGTTCCGGACCTGGATCCAGACCCACAACGAGTACCAGGAGAAGCTCTACCGGTACGGCCAGCACTGGTCGGAACTTGAGCGCTGGCTGGGCGTGCCCCCGGAGAAAGCCAAAGAAGCCCTGGAACAGGAAAAAGTCATGCCAATGGAGATGAACCATGCGAAATAAATCATTAATCCTTTTAATCGGCCTGGCCGTGATGACGGGGGTGACCGCCTGCTCCAAGAAAGCTGATCAGGATATGACCGCCCGCAAAACACTCTACCACTGTGCCATGCACCCGCAGATCATCTCCGATAAGCCCGGGGAATGCCCTATTTGCCATATGGCGCTGATTCCTTTCCAGAAGAGCAGTTCCGAGCGGAAAATTCTGTTCTACCGCAACCCTATGAGTCCCTCTGCGACCTCGCCGGTCCCGATGAAGGATTCCATGGGCATGGCTTACGTCCCAGTCTATGCGGACGAAGGCCAGGCCGCCTCGTCTATCCCAGGACAAGCGGCTGTTCATCTCTCTCCCGGAATCAACCAGCAGATTGGCGTGAGCGTAGTCCCCGCGGAAATGCGTGACCTCTCCATGCCGATTCGCGCCGCGGCGCGGGTGGCCTATGACCCTCAGCTCTACAGCGCCGCCCTGGAACATCAGGAGACCCTGAAATTCTTTAAGAAAGCGCAGGCGCAAGGATCCTCCGATCTCCTGGAGCAGGCCGAAAGCACGGTGCGCTCGTCTGAGATGCGCCTGCGCCAGATGGGCTTGTCCGATTCGCAGATCGAAGACATCGGCAAACCGGAGTATGACCCTTCCGATCTGATCCTGGGGTCCAAGAAGGGGAGTTTGTGGGTCTATGCGAGCGTCTTTGATTATGATGCCGGTCTCATCCGCCCGGGTCAGGAGGTAGACCTCACCTCTCCCGCGCTGGCCGGGAAGTCCTATAAAGGAACGGTGTACGCCATCGACCCGGTCCTCAGCAACGAAACGCGCACGCTGCGGGTGCGCATCCGCATCCCGCGGACGGAAGGCGATTTGAGACCGGAGATGTACTTAAGCGCCGTGATCCACGCCGGGTTTGGGCAGCGCCTCGCCGTGCCCGACAGCGCCGTGATGGACACGGGGACCCGCCAATTGGTTTATGTGCAGAAGGACAGCGGAACCTACGAGCCGCGGGAAGTGCAGGTCGGCCGCCGAGCCGATAACTACTATGAAATCCTCGGCGGGCTCAAAGATGGCGAAAAAGTCGTGACGTCGGCTAATTTCTTTATCGATTCGGAGTCCCGCATTCAAGCCGCGACCCAGAAAGCGCTGGAGGCGAGATGATCGCCAAAATCATCGAGTGGTCCGCCAGGAACAAATTCCTGGTCCTCATACTCGTGGGCGCGGCCACGCTGGGATCGACGTGGTGCGTGAAGCACATCCCTCTGGACGCCATCCCGGACCTCTCCGACACGCAGGTCATCATCTACTCCCGCTGGGATGTGAGCCCGGACATCATTGAAGATCAGGTGACCTATCCCATCACGGCCGCGCTTCTGGGCGCTCCTAGGATCAAAGCGATCCGCGGCCTCTCCGATTTCGGTTATTCCTATGTCTATGGAATCTTCGAGGATGGCACTGATCTCTACTGGGCACGCTCACGGGTGGTGGAATACCTTAGCAAGATTCAGTCCAGCCTTCCCGCGGGAGTCAAAACCGAGATCGGCCCGGACGCCACGAGCGTCGGCTGGGTGTACCAGTACGCGCTCGTTGATCGGTCTGGCCGTAACGACCTTTCACGCCTTCGCAGTCTTCAAGATTGGTACCTGCGTTATCAGCTCCAATCCGTCCCCGGCGTGGCGGAGGTGGCCTCGGTGGGCGGGTTCGTCAAGCAGTACCAGATCAACGTGGATCCCAATCTCCTGCTCGCCTACAAGGTTCCCCTGACGCAAGTGATCGATGCCGTGCGCAAGAGTAATAACGAGGTGGGGGGGCGGCTCTTGGAGTTCTCCGGGACGGAGTTCATGGTCCGCTCCAAGGGTTATATCGGATCCAAGGAAGATATTGAAAAGATTGTCTTGCGTGCCACGGCCCAGACCGGCACGCCGCTTTTGGTGCGCGACGTGGCGCGAGTGACGCTCGGCCCCGACATCCGCCGGGGCGTGACCGATTTTAATGGGGAGGGCAACACGGTCGGAGGCGTTATCATCATGCGTCAGGGTGAGAATGCCTTAAACGTCATCAACCGTGTGAAAGAGAAACTACGCGCGCTCACGCCCACCCTGCCGCCCGGTGTGGAGATCATCCCGACCTATGACCGCTCGGAGCTCATCCAGCGCGCGATCCATACGCTGACCCATTCGCTCAAGGAAGAGATGGTGATTGTGAGCCTGGTGATTCTTCTCTTCCTCTGGCACGTTCCCTCGGCCATCATTCCGATCCTCACGATCCCCGTTTCCGTGTTCCTGGCTTTCATTCCGCTTTATTTCATGGGCGTCACCTCGAACATCATGTCCCTTGCCGGGATTGCCATCTCCATCGGCGTCTTGGTGGACGGCGCGATCGTGGAAGTGGAAAACGCTTACAAGCGACTCGAACAATGGATTGAAGGCGGTCGAAAAGGCGACTTTCACGCGATCCGGCTGAAAGCCCTCCAGGAGGTGGGGCCTTCGGTTTTCTTCTCGCTGCTCGTGATCGCGGTGGCTTTTCTACCGGTCTTTACATTGGTCGATCAAGAAGGGCGGCTCTTTAAACCGCTGGCCTATTCCAAAACCCTCGCCATGGCCATGGCCGCGATCCTGGCGGTCACGCTCGACCCCGCGCTCCGGATGCTTTTCACGCGCATGGATTACAAGCATTTCAAACCGGCCTGGCTTTCCTGGCTTGTGAACACGGTAACGGTCGGAAAATACTATCCGGAGGAAAAGCATCCCATCAGCAAAGTTCTCTTTCGCTATTATGAACCGGCCTGCCGCTGGGTGCTGGAACATCGCCGGACCACCCTGGCGGTTGCCTTGGGATTAGTGGTGACCACTATTCCCGTCTATTTCATGCTGGGCTCGGAGTTCATGCCTCCGCTCAATGAAGGCGCTTTTCTTTATATGCCCACGGCCCTGCCTGGCATGTCCGTCACGCAGGCGCAGACGATTCTGCAGATCCAGGACAAGATCCTCAAAAGCTTCCCGCAAGTGGAAACCGTCTTCGGCAAGGCCGGACGGGCCGATAGCTCCACGGACCCGGCTCCGCTTTCGATGGTCGAGACGACGGTGGTGCTCAAGCCCGAATCCGAATGGCCAAAGAAGATCAGCATGGAAGCTCTCCAGGATGCCATGGATGCGGCCCTGAAATTCCCCGGCATGCCGAACATCTGGACCATGCCGATCAAGAACCGCATCGACATGCTCTCGACGGGTATCCGTACTCCCGTGGGCGTGAAGATCTTGGGACCCGACCTCACCGAGATCCAGCGGATCGGCGAAAATCTGGAGAACGTCCTGCGTCAGGTGCCGGGCACGCGCAGCGTCTATGCCGAGCGTACCGCGGGAGGCTATTACATCGATTTCGATCTGCGTCGCGAGGAACTGGCCCGCTACGGCCTGACCGTGGATGATGCGCAGATGATCATTCAGTCCGCGATCGGCGGCGAGAACATCGCCACGACCATAGAAGGCCGTGAGCGCTATCCGGTGAATGTCCGCTACGCGCGCGAGCTGCGCGACGACATCACCAAGCTCCGGCAGGTCCTGGTCCCCGCACCGTCCGGGGCGCAGATTCCGCTCGGCGATATCGCGGACATCCACCGCACGGAAGGTCCGGCAATGATCCGGGATGAAAACGGCCAGCTGGCTGGATACGTCTACATCGACATCAGCGGCCGCGACCTCGGCGGGTATGTGGAGGACGCACGCCGGAAGGTGGCCGCCGAGATCCATCCGCCGACCGGCTATTCGCTCGTCTGGAGCGGGCAGTACGAGAACCTGGCGCGTGTGAAGGAGCGGCTGAAAGTGGTTCTCCCGCTCACCATTTTCCTGATCGCGTTCCTTTTGTACATGAACACCAAATCAGCCGTGAAAACCGCCATTGTTCTCTTGGCTGTCCCCTTTTCCTTGATCGGCGCCGTCTGGCTGATGTACCTCTTGGGATATCACACTTCAATCGCCTCCTGGGTCGGCATGATCGCGCTTATGGGTCTAGACGCGGAAACAGGCGTGTTCATGCTGCTGTTCCTAGATCTGTCTTATGACCAGGCGGTGCGCGAGGGACGGATGAACAATGAGCAGGACTTGGAAGAAGCGATCATCCATGGGGCGGTGAAGCGCGTGCGGCCGAAGATGATGACGGTGATGGCAGCGTTCATGGGGCTTCTGCCGCTCATGTGGTCGGCTGGCACGGGCGCCGACATGATGAAGCGCATCGCCGCTCCCATGGTCGGCGGCCTCCTCACCAGCTTTCTCCTAGAGCTCCTCGTCTACCCTCCAATCTACGCAATCTGGAAACGAAGGACCCTGCCACGGATCACGGATTAGGCCATACCAACTCCGCCGCTTACTAAAGCATTGTGATAAAATGGGTTTCGCATGAATAAGGAACCGGTCGTGATTTCCTGGAGCGGCGGTAAGGACAGCATGCTGGCGCTGCATGAGGTGCGGGCTTCCGGGGAATTCGAGGTGGCGGCCGCGCTGACCACCGTCTCCCGGGAGTACGAACGCATTTGTATGCACGGCGTTCGCCCGCTCGCTCCTGCACCGGCAGGCGGAGGCGTTGGATCTCCCGTTAGAGGAAATCGTGCTCCCGCACAATCCGACGAACGCGGATTACGAAGCCGGTCTGGCCGCGGCGCTTGAGCGCCATAAGGCCCGTGGCGTCCGCCGGATTGTGTTCGGTGATATTTTTCTGGCGGACCTAAAGGAATACCGGGACAAGAACCTCGCCAAGTTGGGCATGGCGGGGATTTATCCGCTTTGGCTTCGCGACACCCGCGAGCTCGTTGGGCGATTTCTTGATCTGGGCTACGCCACCGTCCTCGTATGCGTGGACACCCGCGTCCTTCCGGCGGAATTCGCCGGCCGGGCGCTGGACGCGGAATTACTTAAAGATCTTCCTCCCGGCGTGGACCCCTGCGGGGAGAATGGGGAATTCCATACCTTCGTCTGGAAAGGCCCGCTTTTCCGGGAACCGCTCCACCTGCGGTTCGGCGAAAAAGTGCTGCGGGAGGGGTTCATGTACTGCGACCTGATCGAAGAACCAGTCTTGGAAGGAGCTTTGCCATGTTAAAACCTCGTTTCGTTACCCTTGTCGGCTTTATTCTTTTTGCCGCGCTCTTACGGATCGTTCCCCATCCCTGGAATTTTAGCCCGGTCGGTGCGATGGCGCTTTTTGGCGGGGCCCGCTTCCGAGAAAAATCGGCGGCCCTTCTGTTCCCGCTCGGGGCGCTGTTCTTGAGCGATGTGATCCTGGGGTTTTATCCGGGCATCTGGGCGGTCTATCTCGGTTTTGCGGTGATGGTCGGGATCGGCATGGCGATCCAGAAGCGCCCCGGCCTTCCGGCGATCGGCGCCGGCACGCTAGGCGCGTCCGTCTCCTTTTTCCTGATCACCAATTTCGGCTGGTGGCTGCCGGATTGCCATTACCCCAGGACCCTGCAGGGGATCGTGCAGGGTTATATCGCCGGAATTCCATTCTTTCAAAACACTCTTCTCGGCGACGCGTTTTATGTGGCCTTGCTGTTCGGGGGTTTCGCCCTGGCTGAAAAATGGTTTCCGTTATTGCGCGAAGCTCCTCAAGCCGCTGGAGCCTCCGCCGCCTAGCCCCTCAAAAGAATCTCACCAAGACATTCGATGCATTAACGTTTATTTGCAGGTCTAAGCCGGCGACGGCATTGTTAACACGCGTTAACCTCGCTCGTCGATGCTTGATCTCCGGCACGATCGGCATTATATGCAAATCATGAAAGACCTCAGGATTCTGGTGGTGGATGACAACGCGTCATTTTGCGCCTCAGTGGAGCGCGCTCTCCATGCCGAAGGGTACACGCATGTGCGAACGGCTTCCGATGGATTCCAGGCCCTGGAGTCGGTCCGGGAAGAGCGCCCCGATTTGGTTCTTTTAGACCTTTATTTGCCGGGGATGGACGGGCTGCATTTGCTCACCGCCATTCACAAGATCGATAAAAGCATTCCCGTTATGATGCTCACGTGCGAGGCCGATGAGGAATGCATTAACGCGGCGGCGAGCCTGGGAGCCGCGGATTATCTCGTGAAGCCTCTGAAATTATCATCGCTGATCTCCTCTCTAGAAGCCCATCTGTAATAACTCCTCAAATCCTTTCTTGCCGGAAAGTTATAATGGCGTTTGAGGAGGATAAATATGAAACGGCTCTACACAGCAATTATTTTCATAGCGCTCGCGGGTTCTGGACTCGGCGTTTGGGCCCATGAGGGTCACGATCACGACGAAAGCAAGGAAACGGCCACGCCGGATGCGGGCCTGACAACGGTCCGCGGGGAAGTCATCGACATGGCTTGCTACCTCGATCATGGCGCCACAGGCGAAAAGCACGCGCAATGCGCCAAGACTTGTATCGAAAACGGTCTGCCGGTAGGCCTCAAAGCGGAAAATGGGAAGACCTACCTTCTCATCGGCGCGCACAAACCGATTAATGCGGAGATCGCCCCGTACGCGGCCAAGACCATTACTGTAAAAGGCAAAGTGTCCACGCGCGACGGCATCAACCTCCTCGAAAACGCGGAGATTGTCACACGCTAAGCCAACCCGAATACGTCCACGTCGTCCTGAATCATCTGCCCCTCTTCGGCCTGGGCATCGGCGCGGGGCTTCTCTTGGCGGCCTTGATCCGCAAGTCCGATGAACTGCGCGGAGCGGCCTTGGTCGTCATCGCCCTCACAGGCTTAAGTACCTGGCCTGTGGCGGAGTTCGGAGAGGGCGGCTACGACCGGGTTTATTCAATGTCCAACCCGGACGGCCAAAAGTGGCTCGAAGCCCACAGCAAACGAGCCGCCCGGGCTGTGCCAGTGGTGTACGTGACCGCCGGTCTCGCGGTGGCCGTACTCATTTCCACAAAAAAGAAACCAACTCTTGTCCAACCCTTGGTGTTAGCGACCCTTATCGCCACCGTGGCGAGCTTCGGGCTCCTCGGTTGGGTCGCCCACGCGGGCGGTCAGATCCGTCACCCAGAATTCCGCCGCCACACTACAGGCGGCGAGCGACCGTAGTGTGTCGCTCGTTCCCGGACCTCCATAAACTCTCCGTCGTAGAACGTAACAACCCTTAACACCGTCTTTTCCTTATTGCGGGTCTAGGGACCCAGAGCTAGACTGCAATCGATGGATAATCAGCAATTCCTCGACGTAGCCATTAAGAACCTCCCCGGAGGATTAATCCTTGTTGACCTGCGGGGCAGGATCCGGGCCATTAACGAGACGGCCGAGCTATTGCTCGGACTCACGGGCAAAGTAACCCCCGGAGACCATTGCCGTAACTCTCTCGATGCCCACCCCAAAATTGTCAAAGTTTTGCAGGACACCTGCGCCAGTCAGACCGGGGCCAGCCGTCAGGAGCTGGTCACCCAGCGGCCGGACGGCGAGAAAATGGTGGTTGGCTACAGCACCGTCATCATGAAGAACTCGGCAGGTGAGCCGATCGGGGTGGCGATGAGTTTCCAGGACATCACGCGGCTGATTCCCTTGATGGACTCCGAGCAGTTCCTCAATATCGCTTTGAAAAACATGCCGGGCGGGTTGATTTTTGTCGATGTCCAGGGTCGCGTCCGCGGCGTAAACGAGATGGCCCGCAAAATTTTAGGCCTGAAGGGAGACATCGAGCCGGGGACCGAGTGCCACAAGGCGCTGGCCAACCACCCGCATGTGTACAAGGTTCTTCTGGCCACCTGCGAAAACCTGGCTGCAGTGAACCGCCAGGAGATCACCACGCGCCGCACGGACGGTGAAAAGGTGACGCTCGGATACGGGACGCTCATCCTGAAGAATGCGCAGGGAAAACCGATCGGCGTGGGCATGACGTTTCAGGACATCACGCGCTATATCCCTCTCCCCCTTAAAGCAGAGTTCATCCGGATCGTGGATCGCTTCTTTACGCCTTTCGCGCTGAGTTTGGTCGTGTCTTCCTTATATCTGGGTTTCGCCGAGCCGAGAGCGAAGTGGATCTCGGTGGGGCTGGTCGTTTTCCTCGGGATTTTTAACGAGATCTCCGCCTACATCGCCAAAAAGCACATGGAGTGGGCGGTACCGGTCGGGAACACCCGTATCATCACGAACTTCATCGCCAATGTGGTGTTGGTCTATCTCCTGGGGACCTTCTGGGGACCGATGTGGCTGCTGTTCGTGTTAACCCCTGTGGCCACGGCTCTCTACGCCAGCTGGACGAGGACTTTCGTGACGGCGACCATTTCTTCGGCCGCCCTTCTCGGGATCTATTATTCTCGCGGCCTCGAAGGGTCCGTGGGTTGGGGGCAGGCCTCTCTTCATGCGGCCTTTATCGTTTTTATCAGCCTGTTCGTGAACTCGATCGCCCGTCTTGTCATGCAGATGAAGGGGACCGCTCCGATGGCCAAACCTGTCCAGGCTGTCCCCCTCACCCCCACCCACACCCACAACGGGGCGAGGGAGCTTGTTCAGAATAAACTCGCCGCCTAACCTTTGCTACAATCCCCCTCGTGTCGTTTACCTTAATTCCGAAAGAAGAGAAGTTTTTCGACATCCTCGAAGAAGCCGCCGAGAACGTTCAAAAGGCCGCGGTCGCCTACCGGGATCTCGTCGCCAACTGGTCGCCGACCAGCGATAAAATTAAACTCATCCAGGACCTCGAGCATGAGGGCGATCGAATGACGCATGAGCTGATCGACAAACTGAACCGCACGTTCATCACCCCTCTCGACCGCGAGGACATCCATGCCCTGGCCAGTGAGCTGGACGATGTGATCGACATCATTCACGCCACCACCGACCGCATGCAGCTCTTCCGCATCCAGACCTCCTCGCCGCATTTGGTCAAAATGGCGGACGTCATCGTCCAAGCGACGGAAGTCGTGGGAAAGGCCGTCAAGAGCCTGCGGGACATGTCCCACAGCCGGCGGACCCTGGACTTCTGCATTGAAGCCAACCGATTGGAAAACGAAGGGGACGCTCTCCTGAAAGAAGCCCTGGGTGAGCTATTCACGGACCCCAAGGACGTCCTCGAAGTCATTAAGTGGAAAGAGAT
>JBGPLV010000002.1:0-20627 GCA_041486625.1 Elusimicrobiota bacterium | reverse complement strand
GACTCCTATTTGGACGTGCTGCAGAAGAAATGCGTCGAAAACAACATTCCTTTTGAACCCAAAACGTTTGACGGCAAGCATTTTGAGGAAATCGTTAAGGACATCCGCCAAAACGATTACGATCTGGTGATCATGGGGGCCCTGGGAACGGGGGCGGTGAAGGAGAGCCTCCTCGGCTCGGTGACCGAACGCGTCTCGCGGCGGATCGCGGTGGACACCCTCATTGCCAAGGATACCCGGCCGCTCGATGAGCAATTGAAATCAAACGGACATGGTCCAGCGCCGATCGTGGTCGCGATCGACGGCAGCCCGCAGTCCTATGCCGGGCTACAAACCGCCATTCGCTTTTCCCAGATCTTCCAGCGTCCCTTAGAAGCCGTGGGGGTGTTCGATCCCTTTCTCCACTACACCGTCTTTGATGGGATCGTCAATGTCCTGTCTGAAAAAGCCTCCAAGGTGTTCCGCTTCAAGGAACAGGAACAGCTCCATGAGGAGATTATCGACACGGGGCTAGCGAAAATTTACCAATCCCACCTCGAAGTGGCGCAGGGGGTGGCCCGAGAGCAGGGCGTCGATCTCAAGATCACCCTGATGGATGGGAAAGCATTCGAGAAGATCCTCCAATATGTCCGTAAAGTTCAACCCTGGATGCTGGTCATGGGCCGCATTGGCTATCATTCCGCAGAGGATATGGACATGGGCTCCAACAGCGAAAACCTGATGCGGCTGGCGCCCTGTCATGTGTTTTTGTCCAGCCGGAAGTTTATCCCGCCCATTGACCTCAAGGCCGATGCCGCGATTATTTGGAGCCCGGAGGCCCTGGAGCGGATGAAGAAAATTCCTGATTTTGTCCGTGGGATCGCGCGGACGGCGATTCTGCGTTACGCCATGGAACGAGGGCACTCGGTGATCTCCGAATCCGTTATCGAAGAGGTGATGCGGATCTTTATGCCGCAGAAAGACGTGAACGCCATGGGTCGGGTGGCGCTTGATCTGGCGGTCCAGGTGGTCGAAGGAGACAAAGTCAGCTATATCTGTGAGAACTGCGGCCATGTTATTAAGGACATTCAGCCGGCGGTCTGTGTGGTCTGCAACGCTCCGGGCGAAAAGTTTCAGCGCATCGACAAGACGGTCATTGAGAATATCGTGAAGCACAATGCGGGCGACCTGGAGGAGAGAGAAACGTTCGACGGTACCCACCTCAAGTGGACGCCGGAAGCGCAGCAGCTGCTTTTGAAAGTGCCGGCGGGCTACATGCGAAGACGGGCCAAGGCCCGCATCGAGAAGACGACGCGGGTGCGAAACCAGGATATTGTAACTCCCGAGCTGGCGCAGAGCGTCGTTGACGAGGTGGCCGAGGAAGCCAAAAAAGTGGAAAACGTATCCCCGAATGCGGCCGTGGTCATGGACGGCCTGACCTGGACCCCGGAGGCGATCACCCGCCTCGGGCGGGTCCCCAAAGGCTTCATGCGGGATGAGACCCGAAAGTGTGTCGTCGCGTACGCTCAGAAAAACGCCAGAAGCGTGTTGACGCTGGAGGTTACTGAACAAGGCATCGCCGACGCGCGCAAGGTGATGGAAGAGATGATCAAGGGGTATACGCCGAAGTGAAGAAGTACAAGGATATCGTTGGTGACGGCGGATCGAACATCTTGGCGCAAGTCAAGGACCAACAAAGACGGCTGCGCGAGCGAATGGCCAGGATCCGCCACAAAATCGCCGTGGTCAGCGGCAAGGGAGGCGTTGGGAAAAGCGCGGTCTCGGCGAATCTGGCCTGCTTTTTGGCCAAGCGCGGGTACCGCGTGGGACTGCTCGATGCCGATTTGAATGGCCCCTCGATCGCGCGAATGCTGGGGGTTGACCACCAGCGGCTTGCGATCGAACCCGATGGCGTCCGGCCGGTGACCGGTCCGCTCGGCGTCCAGGTGATTTCGATGGGGATGCTTCTGGACGAAAATGCGCCCACCCGCTGGAAATCACTGGTACAGGACGAGTCTTTTGTCTGGCGGGGGGCGCTGGAGGCAGGGACCTTACGGGAATTTTTATCGGATGTCGCCTGGGGGGATCTTGATTTTCTGCTATTGGATCTCGCCCCGGGAACGGACCGGATCAGTACCGTGGCGCAACTCTTGCCTGGAGTGAACCTTGTGGTCCTGACCCTTCCTTCCGGTGTTTCGCAGATGGTCGTCAAGAAATCACTCGCGCTCGCCAAGGAAGACCACCTGTCTGTTCTGGGGCTTGTGGAAAACATGACGGGACTTTTCCCCGGTGAGGCGTCCGGGGCAGAACTCGCTCAAGCGTTTGGCGTGCCCTTCCTGGGAGCGATTCCTTATGATCCTGCGCTCGCGGCTCTTACCGATCAGGGTCAGCCGCTGGCTCTTTCTTCGATAGAGTCGCCTTCTCGTCGCGCCCTGGAGTCGGTGACTGACGCTCTCATGGAGGTTTTGAGTGAAACTGCTCTGCGTTGAATGTGATGCCCCCATGAAATTTCAAGCCTACGAGGGCCCGGAAGAAGGCTCCCTGGCCATTCGGTTTCTCTGCCCTACCTGCGGCAAATCGACGGCCCTTCTCACAAACTCCTTTGAAACGCAGCTCGTTACCTCCCTCGGCGTGAAGATCGGCGGCCGGACCGTCCCGCCCGAACCCATGGAACAGACCCGGAGCTCGCTGGAATCGGAAGGTGGAAAGTGCCCTTTTGCCAACATGCTGGCCGAGGACCAGGCACAGGCCAAAGAGAACAATGCTGTGAGTTGGACTCCGGAGGCGGAGACACGCCTGGAGCGTGTTCCTGGCTTTGTCCGGCCCATGGCGAAGAAGGCGATTGAAAAATACGCCGAGCAAAAAGGCGCTCAGGAAATCACCGAATCCCTCCTCGCAGAAGCCCGCGAAAAAATAGGGATGTAAATTTGTTTTAATAGTACCGAAGGCGATGGAGTTCGCCTAAGTTTCCCACGCAGTTACTAGGGATGATGACTCCTACCGAACCGCGGTGGGAGTCATTTTTTTCGCCACAAATCAGGCGAACCCGCCTGCAGTGTGGCGGGATTTATCCAGAAGGAGTCAAGAAAAATGGAAACGGTCTACGCGGCAACCTGGGTTTCTTTGTTAATTTTCCTGGCAAGCATCATTTCGGTGGAGGTCGCATTATCGGCGGCCATCATCGAAATCGTGGCAGGAGTCATTGCGGGCAACTTCTTGGGCCTCCACCCTGCTCCTTGGATGGACTACCTAGCTGGATTTGGGGGTATCCTCTTGACCTTTCTAGCCGGCGCAGAAGTCGATCCTCAACTGATGCGGGAGAAATTCAAAGAAAGCCTTCTGATCGGGGGAGCCTCCTTCTTATTCCCTTACCTCGCTGCGATCGCCTATTGCTACGGCGTCGCCCATTGGACGTTGAAAGCATCCCTGATCGCCGGATGCGCCCTCTCGACCACCTCGTTAGCGGTGGTCTACGCAGTCTTGGTGGAAACCGGCCTGACCGATACCTCCATCGGCAAAATCATTATGGCCTCAACCTTTGTCACCGATCTCGGGACCGCGCTGGTGCTTTCGCTGACCTTTGCGGAATACAACCGGTACACGCCGTTGTTTCTGGGGGGTTCGATCCTCCTTATTATTGCCGCGACCCGCTTCCTGCCGCTGGCCTTTGAACGCTACGGCGCTCGGGTCATCGAGCCTGAAATCAAACTGCTTTTCTTCCTGCTGTTCATATTCATGTCACTGGCTAAGTTGGGGGCTAGTCATGCCGTTCTGCCAGTGTTTGTTTTCGGCCTTTGCCTGGCCAACATGTTCCGGGCTCACAAAGACCTTCAGAGGAAGCTTCGCGTGGTTGCCTTTGCAATGATTACACCCTTTTTCTTCATCAAGGGAGGAATGAATGTCTCGCTCAAAGCGGTTGCGGCCAATTGGGGGCTTTTCTTGATTCTTTTTGGAGTCAAGAGCGCAGCCAAATTCATCGGGGTCTGGCCCCTGGCCAAACGTTACGTGAATCACCACGCGGAATACACGACACTCCTGATGAGCACCGGGCTCACCTTTGGGACGATATCGTCCCTTTATGGTCTTCAGGCTGGATACATCGACGCGGCGCAGTTTTCAGTTCTTGTGGCCGTCGTGATTGCGACGGCGACGATTCCAACCTTCATCGCGCAGCGGTGGTTTTCTCCCGCCTTGCCGGAGCTTGAGAAGGAAGAGGTTCTTGCCCGCGAAGAGGAAAGTGAATGAAGGCTGGGTACTGATCGGCCAGACATTTCTTATAATGACCCCCTCGTATGACCGACTTCACCAGCTACGTCATTTCCTGGAACATTACCCAGCGCTGCAACCTGGTCTGCCAACACTGCTACATCGACGCGATCCGCGCCAAGGCCTCAGAAACGCTACCCGGCGAACTTTCCACAGAAGAATGTTTCCGGGTCATCGACCAGATTGTCGAGGTCAACCCCAACGCACTTTTAATCTTGACCGGCGGCGAGCCACTTTTGCGGCCGGATGTCTTTGAAATCGCCTCCCATGCCTCCTCCAAAGCGCTGTGGGTCGTGGTCGGCACAAACGGCGTTCTGATCGAGCCCAAGGTCGTCGAGCGCATGAAAGAGGCCGACATCAAGGGGGTGAGCTTGAGCCTCGATTCGCTCGACCCCCAAACCCATGACGCTTTCCGCGGCGTTCAGGGAGCCTGGCAAAACACGGTGAACGGGGCCCAGGTGCTGCGCGATCACAACCTTCCCTTTCTCATCCAGACCACGCTCGGAGAACACAACAAGAGCGACATATTCGACATCGCCCGCAAAGCCCACGCGCTGGGCGCGCGGGTCTTCAATCTTTACTTCCTGGTTCCCACGGGCCGAGGAAAGTACATATCGAATATCACGCCCGAAGAGTATGAAGACGCTTTGCACCGTCTTTTAGGGATGCAAAAGGAGTTTCAAGGCCAGATGCTCGTCAACGCCAAATGCGCGCCGCACTATCAGCGCGTGCTTTATGAAACCGACCCCGCGTCCCCGTTCATCAAGGGATTTTCTCAAGGGGCCGGAGGGTGTCCGGCGGGGACCCACTATCTAGGGATTCGCCCCAGTGGGGACATGTCGCCCTGTCCCTATTTGCCGGTTTATGGCGGGAACCTCCGTGAAAAATCCTTCAAAGACATTTGGGAAAACTCCGAGGTCTTCGTCAACATCCGCGCCCGGAAAAAACTGGGCGGCCGGTGCGGGGACTGCGAGTTTGCCGAGATGTGCGGGGGCTGCCGGGCGCGGGCCTATGGGTCGACGGACGACTATATGGCGGAAGACCCCTGGTGCGTTTATCAACCCGGGAAGTACGGGGGGAAACCCATTCAAATCGAGCGGATCACTTACGGGGTTGCCGCCAAAACGGGCCTCCACTGGACCTCTGAAGCGGAAGCCAGGCTCCAAAACGTCCCCGCCTTTGTTCGGGGGATGGTGGTCAAGGCGGTGGAGGCGATGGCGGAAAAGGAAGGGGTCGCCGAAGTGAGCGGCGAGTTCATGGAGCAGGCCAAGAGCAAAGCGCTTGGCGGCCGCATTGGCGGCGTTCCCTTTTTTAAATCATGAAACAAGGAAACGTCATCGTCGTTGAAGGGCTTACCCATACCTATCCCGCACGGCGTTCGCAGCCGGCGCGAGAGGCCCTAAAGGGAGTGAATTTTTCGATTCAAGCGGGTGAGATTTTTGGACTGCTGGGCCCCAACGGCGGCGGCAAGACCACCCTCTTCCATATCCTCGCCACATTCTTTTCTCCGACCGGCGGCCGGGCCTCCGTTCTCGGCGTGGACGTGACCGGCCAGCCGGAGGCGGTTCGCCAGCAGCTGGGCGTGGTATTCCAAGCGCCCAGTTTGGACAAGAAGCTGACCGTTTGGGAGAATCTGTGGCATCAGGGACATCTCTACGGTCTGCACGGCGGGGATTTGGAGGGCCGAATAAAAAAATCCCTTGAGAGAGTCGGTTTGCTGGATCGCGCCGGCGATCGGGTCGAAGTCCTGTCGGGGGGCCTGCGGCGGCGCGCCGAACTGGCCAAGGGACTTCTGCACAAGCCCCAGGTGCTCCTGCTGGATGAACCCTCGACCGGTCTTGATCCGGGGGCGCGCCGGGATCTGTGGGATTACCTGGGAGAGCTCAAAAGACAGGAAGGCATCACGGCGCTTGTGACGACGCATCTGATGGAGGAGGCGGAGAAGTGCGATCGTCTGGCCCTTCTTCATGAGGGACGCCTCGTGGCGCTGGGGACCCCGTCAGCACTCAAGAGCCAGATCGGCGGGGATGTCATCTCGGTCGAAACACCTGAGCCGACCCAACTCTGTGAATTGATCAAGACAAAGTTTGGGGGAACTCCGACGGTCGTGGACGGATCCATCCGGATTGAGCGGGAGCGTGGGCATGAGTTTATTCCGCAACTGGTCAGCGCCTTCCCCGGACAGATCGCCTCCGTGCGGCTGGGGAAGCCGACGCTCGAGGATGTGTTTATTCATCATACGGGGCACCGCTTTTGGGTGTCGGAAAACGGCCACTCATGAATCGTTTCCTTCTGGCATCGGCCACGTTGTGGCAGCGCGAGCTGGTGAGGTTTGTCCGCCAGCCCAGCCGTGTCGTCGGTGCGTTGGGCCCGCCGGTGGTGTTTTGGTTTTTGATCGGTTCGGGTCTTGGGGGGATCGGGACGGGTGGGGGCGGCGGCAATTATCTGCAGTACTTCTTCCCCGGGACCGTCACGCTCATCGTTCTTTTTACGGCGATCTTCTCGACCATTTCGATCATCGAAGACCGGCACGAGGGGTTTCTTCAATCGGTGCTCGTCGCCCCCGTGTCGCGGCAAAGCGTGGTCCTGGGAAAGATCGCGGGAGGAACGACCTTGGCGTTTGTCCAGGGGATGATCTTTCTGTGCGCGGCCCCCTTGGCGGGGATGTCCGTTCACATCGCGGGGTTTGTGTTTATGGCGGTGATCCTCCTGGTCATTTCCTTTGGTTTGACGGGGTTGGGCTTTCTTCTGGCCTGGCGGCTGGATTCCACCCAGGGGTTCCACGCGATCATGAACCTCTTTTTGATGCCCATGTGGTTTCTGTCGGGGGCGCTTTTCCCACTGTCGGGCGCCCCGCGGTGGCTTCAGTGGATGATGAGGGTCAATCCTCTCACCTATGGGGTGTCCGCGCTGCAATCAAGCTTTTACGTGCAGGGGCATCCTTTGTCGGCCGGTGCGGCGTCGCCGGGGGTGTGTCTGGCCGTGACCTTCGCCTTTAGCGCCGTGATGTTCGTCGCCTCGGTGGCCACGGCCCGCCGGCCCTCGTGAAACGCGGAACAACCCTCTTCAGAGCGCTGGCTCTGACAACGGCGGGGATCGGAGTGGTGCTTCTGGGCAAAGAGTTCCTGGCACCCCGCCCGGATCTTGCGGTGTTGGGGACGGTCGGTGCGTTTTCACTCATCGATCAGGACGGGAAACCGTTCCGGCGGGCGGACCTTCTGGGCCGGTTGTCCGTAGCGGCCTTTATTTTTACCGAGTGCGGTGGCCAATGCCCGATGATGAGCCGCCAGATGGCCAGGATCCAGGCGCTCGTACCGCCCGAGGCCGGTTTGCAGCTTCTGTCCATCAGCGTGGATCCCGGTCATGACACCCCTGCGGTGCTTTCCTCTTATGCCAGACGCTACGGCGCGCAGCCGGATCGTTGGCGGTTTCTCACCGGCAAACCCGAAGTGATTTATCGTCTGGCCCAGAAAGGTTTTCGACTGGCGGCCGACGGCCGCACCAGCGACGCTATCACCCACAGCAGCCGGCTGGTATTGCTCGACCGGCAGATCCGCATCCGCGGCTATTATGAAGGAACCGATGAAGCGGCCGTCCGGCAGCTGCTGAAGGACCTCCACCGTCTCTAAAATGAACCTGCCTGCCCTCAATGCCAGCCTCAATCTGACGAGCGCCGTCCTGCTGGGCATGGGATACGGTTTTATCCGGACAAAGCGGATCGGCCTGCACCGGTTGTGCATGGTAAGCGCCTTTGTCGTTTCGATGAGCTTTCTTGTCTCCTACGTGGTGTACCATCTTCATGCCGGTCACGTTCCCTATCGGGGACAAGGGGTCCTGCGAAGGGTCTATTTTTCGATCCTGGCCTCCCATACGGTCCTGGCGGTTGTGATCGTCCCGCTCGTTTTACGTACACTGTATTTGGCGGTCAAAGGCCGGTTTGAAGACCACCGCCGGTGGGCACGCTGGACGCTCCCGATTTGGTTTTATGTGTCGGTGACGGGAGTCGTGATTTATGAAATGCTTTACTAAGGGGGTTATTGCGGGAGTGGTATGGCGGGCTGAGCGGAGGCAACGTCGACTTCCAGGTGTTCCTCGTGAATGATTTTCATGAGCTCGAGTTCCGCTTGCCGGATCTCCGGGTACGAAGGGACGCGCATACTGTTCATTTCATCTTGGAGAAACTCGATGGTGACGGCGCTCGTGCACGTGCCCAATACAGTGAGGAAAGTTCGGCCCACGGTGCGGGGGTAAGCGGCGAGCAATTTCGCGAGTGACCGTGTCGAAGCTTTGGGTAGGACCCTTCGCAGGTCGTTCTCGGGCAGCGCCAGAATGTCGAACATACACGCTTCAGACATGTCCCCTCCTTGCGCAAAGTCTGCCCCCAAGATTCGTGAGTGTCAATAATAAAGTTCATGAAACCATTTGATTTTACAGTGCAAATTGAGATTTCTGTGATCAGGATGTGATGGAATTGTGACCCCTAAACCAAAAGTAGGCAAGGTGCTGCTTTTTGACCTCGACTGGACTCTGATCTATACCGGGGGTGCCGGAGTGAGGGCGCTGGATCATGCGTTCGAGAATTTGTTTGGAGTACCCCAGGCGATGAAAAAAGTCACTCCGGACGGCAAGACCGATCCAGCCATCTGCCGCGAGATGATACGCGTCCACCTCAGCCGGGAGCCCGAGGATGGGGAGATTGAAAAGCTTTGTCGCGGTTATTTGGACCGTCTGGCTGAGGAAATTCCGGACGGGCCCGGCTACCGGGTCTTGCCGGGTATCCCGGAACTGCTGGAAGCGCTCTCTCATGAGGAGAGGGTCCTCCTTGGTCTTGGAACCGGTAATCTCGAGGAGGGAGCCAGGATCAAATTGGCCCGAGCCGGCCTGATGAAGTATTTCCAGTTCGGAGGTTACGGTTCCGATTCCGAAGACCGCCCGACCGTCCTCCGGACAGCCGTCAAGCGCGTCGAGATATTGGCCGGAAGGACATTCGCCCAAAAAGAGGTCATCGTGATCGGTGACAACATCCGGGATGTGCAGGCCGGCCAGGCGATCGGGGCGATGACGGTCGCGGTGGCCACGGGACCGATGAAGCACGAAGAGCTGGCCAAAGCGGGGCCGGACCACCTGTTCCATGATCTGTCGGATACGCACAGGGTGCTGAGTGTTCTTGCGCTTTGAGGAGAACCCCAACACCGGTTTTGTGGATGACCGGGTCTTCCAAGAGCGATCTGAATCCCGGACGGTGACCCACGTGCTCCGCCGGCGCGGGGGGAAGGATGTCTGGTGTCCGGTCGTGGGCTTGAACAACGTGGGTGTGCCCGAACCGGCCTTGGCCTGCAAGGTCGAGGACTCCGGCGAAGGCATCTGTACTCTTGTGTATGGCGGCCTTTGGGGAGTGCGCTTGAAGGACCCTTCCTGCCAAGATCCGTGGTCCGTGGACGATCCCCATCAATGGGGGGAGGCGTTCCTCTTGTTGCCGGGTGATGGTGCTGATCTCAAATTCTCTTGACAGAACCATGATTGAAATATCCCAACTCACGAAAAAGTACGGCACGACGGTCGCCCTGGATCATGTGACGTTGAGCATCCAACCGGGGGAGGTCGTGGGGCTGCTCGGGCCCAACGGCGCGGGCAAAACGACGATGCTTAAAATGCTCACGGGTTACCTTCCGCCCACGGAAGGGTCCGCGCGGGTCGCCCACTTTGACATTTTGACCCAGTCGCTCGAAGTCCGCAAGCGCATCGGTTATCTCCCTGAAACAAATCCTCTCTACGAAGAGCTGGCCGTCTACGAATCTCTGGAATGGACAGCCCGGTTGCGCGGCATGCCCCGGTCGGGATACGCGGGAGCCATCCGTCACGTCATCGAGGTCTGTGGCTTGAGCAGCGTGGTCGGTAAAGACATCGCCCATCTGTCCAAAGGCTACCGCCAGCGCGTCGGGCTAGCCCAGGCGATCCTGCATGATCCCGAGATTTTAATTTTGGATGAACCCACCTCGGGTCTCGACCCTAACCAGCAAGAAGAAGTCCACGCCTTGATTCAAACGATGCGCCAAAGCAAAACCGTGATCCTGTCGACGCACACACTCTCAGAGGCGAACCGGGTTTGCGATCGCGTCTTGATCATCCATCAGGGACGCATCGTGGCCGATGGCGCGCCAACCCGGTTCGGCCGGCCGCTCGAAGATGTTTTCAGGGAACTCACCCGTGCGTAGCCTTCGCACCCCCATTTGGGTGTTGGCGCGCAAGGAACTTTCCATGATGATGAACGCGCCGGCGACCTACGTCATCGGGGTCATTTTCCTGCTCATCAACGGCTGGCTTTTCGTGTCGCCTCTGTTCCAGATGAATCAGAGCACGCTCGACACCTTCGTGCGTCCCTTACCTCTCATCTTCACGTTTTTGGTGCCAGCGCTCACGATGCGCGCGTTCTCGGAGGAATTCAAGTCCGGGACGATCGAGTTTTTGGCCACGCTGCCGATTGAGGACCACGAGATTGTACTGGGCAAGTACCTGGCAGCATTGGGCATGATCGGGATGCTCGTCGCCTTCACGTTGTTTTATCCGCTTGTTCTATTCATCGTGGGCCGGCCCGACCCCGGGCAACTAGTAGGGACCTATGTGTCGATTCTGGGGCTGGCTTCCTTTTTTGCGGCGATCGGGCTTTGGGCGTCGGCCTTCACGCGGAACCAAGTCGTTGCCTTTATCATCGGCTTCTTCGTGTGCTTCATCTTCTTTCTTCTAGGCCGTGTGGCGGAGCTTCTACCGGGTGTTCTGGCCAACTTCGTGCGGGGTTTGAGCGTTGAGACACATTTTGATGCTCTCGCGCGCGGCGTGCTCGACACGCGGGACGTCCTCTATTGGGCGAGCGGCACCGCTTTTTTTCTGGCGGCGTGCCTGATGGTGGTGAGGAAAAAACACGCATTCGCCAGCGCGACCGGGCTGGGGATGCTCGCTCTGATCGTGCTTCTTGTGAACACCCTCGGGAACTGGGCCTTCTTCCGATTGGATCTCACGCAGCGTCACGCCTATTCGCTTTCTCCGTCAAGCGAGAAGCTCGTGCGGGACCTCTCCGATCCGGTGATCGTGAAGGCCTACTTCACGCCGGACCTTCCGCCTCCCTACAACGCCTACGAACGGTATGTGCGGGACCTTTTAACGGAATACCGCTCCGCCTCGCGCGGCAAAGTGCGCTTCGAGTTTGCCCTGCCGAGCCCGCCTTCGGAATTTGAAAGGAAAGCCGGAGAAGCGGGACTCACGCCAGTCCAATTCGAACAGGTCGGCAGCGATCAGTTCCAGGTTCGCCGGGGGTA
This sequence comes from Elusimicrobiota bacterium, assembly GCA_041486625.1. GTDB lineage: Bacteria > Elusimicrobiota > Elusimicrobia > 2-01-FULL-59-12 > 2-01-FULL-59-12 > JANLWZ01. Next base: position 9,069 of record JBGPLV010000002.1, on the reverse strand, counting down.
TATGGGGCTTGTTCTTTTTCACCGCGACAAGTCCGAGACGCTTCCGATTGTGAAGGACATCCAGCAGCTTGAATACGACATCACCAGCCGCATTGCGAAGATGGCCGTGCGGACCAAGAAGATTATCTCAGTCACCTCGGGACATGGGGAAACGCGGTGGCAGACCGGACAATCAAAGCTTGCCGGGGATTTGGCGGACCTTTATGATCTTCGGGATACGCCGCTTCCCGCCGCCACCACCGCGCCGCTTCAGGCGGACGTCCTCTTGGTGGTGGGGCCAAAGCAAAAGTTTGACGACAAATCACTCCGGGTGATCGACCAAGCCATTACGAGAGGCATTCCGGCTGCATTTCTGGTCGATATCAAAAATCTGATGGTGGGCCAGTTCTATGCGACCTCCCAAGAGACGGGATTGAATGACTTCCTCAAAAACTACGGCGTACAGCTGGGTGACCGGCTCGTGTATGACGCCCAGTGCGAGACCATCGGGGTGACCCAGAACATGGGCGGTTTTGCCTTCCAAACGAGCTTGCGTTATCCGTATATTCCTCTGGTCGACCGGATCATGGCCACGCACCCCATCGGACGGGGACTGGACACGACAGGCTTGCCCTTTACGACAACCGTCGAGCCCGTTCCAAGGCTGCCGAGCGGAATTCATTTTACGCCGCTCCTTTACACATCGCCCAAAAGTTGGCTGGCCAAGGCTACACCCTACGCGAGCGTGGCACCGAGCGCCATCCCGCATCCCAGCCCTGACGAACCGCACGGCCCTTACAGCGTAGGTGGTGTATTCGAAGGGGCGAACCCCAAGACGCAGATCTTTGTTTTGGGAACAGCCCAGATACTCAATCCCGATCTTCCGCAGTTTCCCGGCGGTGATGCCCTGGTGGCGAACGCGCTCGCGTATCTCTCCAAAGACGAAACCCTTCTAGGAATTCGCTCCAAAGGGGAAATCATCCGGCCTCTCAAGCCCGTTTCCGGAGCTGTGCGCGAAATCGTCAAGTACGGCACTGTGCTCGGGGTGGCGCTTCTCCCGGTGGCGCTTGGGCTCTGGCGCTGGCGAATGCGCGAGCGATGGCGGCAAACCATTTCATTGGCTTTTACAACGATGTCATCCCCGAGTGCCCCTGTCGGGGATCCATCATGATGGATCCCCCGCCAACGACTGCGGGGGATGACAGGAAGGGTTATGTCTTCTTCTCTCATTAAGAAGTTAGCTTGGGTTAGCGGAGTTCTTCTTCTCCTCTGGATAGTCTACTTGTATCGTCAAGTGCCTCACCGGCAGGCCCCGTTTGCGAAGGCCGCCAATCAGGTCGAGCGAATTTTCATTGAACAAGGACCTAAGAGAGCGGAACTTCAAAAGCAGGCAGGAGCCTGGAAAGTGCTTTCCGGTTCCGGAACGCCCTATCTGGCTGAGGAGAGCCAAGTCAAATCGCTGATTTCAGGGCTTAAGGATGTTCAGATTGAAGATGAGATTTCTGACCGCGCGGATCGTGCCTCCGATTATGAGGTCAACGCCGAAAGCGGCACGCGTGTCGATTTTCTGGATGCGAAGGGTACCAAACTCGCCGAAGGGATCTTTGGGAAGCAGGCGCCTGACTACAGCCACATCTATTTTCGCTATCCTGATAAACCGAACGTCTACTTGGCCCGCGGTCTGTTTCGAGGGGAGTTGGGACAGCCTGACCCCGACAGCTGGCGCAAGAAAGAAAAGAAATAAGGACTTCTGATTTGGTTTAGGCGATCGTAACGCGCTTGTCCAGATAGATGTCCTGAATGGCGTTCAGGAGCTTGACGCCGTCGGCGAAAGGCCGTTGGAAGGCCTTGCGGCCGGAAATAAGCCCCATGCCGCCCGCACGTTTGTTGATGATGGCGGTCTTGACCGCCTCGGCAAGATCGGTCGCACCGGAGGAAGCCCCGCCTGAGTTGATCAGTCCCGCGCGGCCCATGTAGCAGTTGGCCACCTGGTAGCGGGTGAGGTCGATGGGGTTGTCGCTCGTCAGCTTTTCATATACGAGCTTGTGGGTCTTCCCGAAGTTGAGCGCAGTATAGCCGCCGTTATTTTCGGGCAACTTCTGCTTGATGATGTCGGCTTCTATGGTTACGCCCAGGTGGTTTGCCTGGCCGGTCAAGTCCGCGGAGACATGATAATCTTTTTCCTTTGTTTTGAACGCGCTGTTGCGCGTATAGCACCAGAGGATCGTGGCCATACCGAGTTCGTGCGCCTGTTGGAACATCTGGCTCACTTCCCAGATTTGGCGGCGGGATTCCGCTGACCCGAAGTAAACGGTCGCCCCCACCGCCACCGCACCCATGTCCCAAGCCTGTTTGATGCTGGCATAGAGCGTTTGGTCATAGGTGTTCGGGTAGGAAAGCAATTCGCTGTGATTGAACTTGAGGAGGAACGGGATCTTGTGCGCGTACTTGCGCGCTACCGACCCCAAAACGCCCAGGGTGGAGGCCACGGCGTTAGCGCCACCCTCGATCGCGAGCTTCACAATATTCTCGGGGTCAAAATACATCGGGTTCGGCGCGAAAGAGGCTCCGGCCGAGTGCTCAATGCCCTGATCAACAGGCAAAATAGAGAGATAACCGGTTCCTGCCAAGCGGCCATGATTCAAAAGCGCCTGCAGGCTCTTTAATACCGGCGTGGGCCGGTCGGAAAGCGTGTAGATCCGGTCCACATAATCCGGGCCCGGAAGATGAATCGATTCCTTGGGAATCGTGGTGCATTTATGCTCCAAGAGTTTCTTCGATTCGGCTCCCAGAAGCCCTTCAATGTCAACGGTCATGATGGTGTGTCTCCTTTTCGATGGGTATGTCTCTATTATACGAGATGAAACCACTACGGTATAATGCCGCTATTAGTGGAAACGATTGTCTTTTTAGACCGTGGCACAGTCACCGTCCCATTTCGCAAGCCGGCCATCGCCCATGAATGGCTGGATTTCGACCGAACGGCGCCGGAAGAAACCGTTGGGCGGCTGCGCGGAGTAACGATCGCGGTCACCAACAAGGTGAAACTCCGGGAAGCCGAGCTCGCGGCGCTTCCCCAGCTCAAATTCATCGCGATCACGGCAACGGGATTCGACAATGTGGATCTTGCCGCTTGCCGCAAGCGCAAGATCGCCGTGGCCAATGTCCCCGGCTACGCTCGAAACACGGTGCCCGAGCACGTGTTGATGCTCGCCCTGGCCCTCCGGCGAAATCTTCCGGCCTATCGCGACGCGCTTCGCGCCGGCCGCTGGCAAACGTCTTCCCAACCGTTTCTAAACGAGCTTCCCATGGAAGACCTGCACGGCAGCGTTTTGGGACTCATCGGTTACGGCGACATCGCCAAGGGGGTCGAGAAGCTCGCCCGCGCCTTTGGCATGGAGATCCTGATCGCCGAACGTAAGGCACATCTGGGGTCAGATCCAAAAATGCACCGTTTGTGCAAAATCGGATCTGACCCCAGCCGTGCACCATTCGAAGAGGTTCTTCGGAGGTCGGATATCGTCAGCCTGCACACTCCCTTAACGCCAGAGACGAAGGGTCTGATTGGACCTGCGGAGTTGGCGCTCATGAAGCGCACGGCCCTCCTGATTAACGCGGCGCGCGGAGGGCTTGTCGATGAAAAGGCCCTGGCGAACGCGCTTCGGGAGGGTCAGCTGGCGGGAGCGGGTGTGGATGTTCTTGCCGAAGAGCCGCCCCTCCAAGGGGATCCTCTTCTTGATTTGAATTTGCCGAACCTGATTGTGACTCCGCACATCGCATGGACTAGCCGCCAGGCGCAGGAGATTCTGGCGGAAGAGGTCGTGAAAAATATTGAAGCCTTTGCCGCCGGGAAACCGCGTAACATCATTTCATGAAGGGTAAAGTCTTGAGGGTCACCCAATTGGGTCAGCCGGTGTTGCGACAACGCGCGCAGGTTGTTCCTGAAAAAGCGATCCGACAGCTTTTCCCTTTCATCGATGCCATGGTCGCCACCATGAAAAAAGCCCAGGGTGTCGGGATCGCGGCCAACCAGGTAGGGATCGGCCTACGCATGTTCATTGTGGCCCCCGCGCCGAACCGCCGTTATCCCATAGCACCCCGTCTTCCCACTGTTGCGATGATCAATCCCAGGCTTCTCGCCCACTCCAAAGAAACCATCCATGATTGGGAGGGGTGCTTGTCTGTTCCCGGCATCCGAGGCATCGTGCCGCGCTACAAATGGGTTGAGATCGCGTACACGGCGCGCGACGGCCGCCGTGTTCGGCAGCGGCTCACGAATTTCATCGCCCGCATCTTCCAGCATGAGTTCGACCACATCAACGGTCGGGTTTTTCTTGATCGCGTCAAGGATACCCGCACCCTGATGACTGACTTCGAGTACGCCCGCCAGCGCCCCTATGCCAAAAAGTAGCTTCGGATTCGGCGACAGCCTGGCCGTCCTGCGGATCCGCGACTTCCGGTATTTCCTGCTCTCGCGCTTCTTTGCGACCTTGGCCAGCCAGATGCAGATGCTCGTGGTGTCCTGGCAGATTTATCAGATGACCAAGGACCCGCTGGCTCTGGGTTTGATCGGGCTGATCGAGGCCTGCGTGTTCATTCTATTTTCCTTCCGGGCAGGCCACTTTGCGGATCAACGGGAGAAGCGGATCATCATCCTCTTCGCCCAGGTCGTCCTGATGGCTTGCGGCCTCGCCTTGATGATTTTAACGGAGTTGGGAGCGCGTGTTTGGGCGATCTACGCCATCGTGGCGATCACGGGCCTGGCGCGCAGCTACCTTTGGCCCGCCTCGTTTTCCTATTCCGAGCTAACGGTCCCGCGCGCGATCTACTCCCGCGCCGCGGCTTGGAACGCGACCGGGTGGGAAATCGGGTCGATCCTGGGGCCTGCGTTGGGCGGCATCCTCTATGCCTGGAAAGGGCCTGTGGCGGCCTACTCGGTCATCGCGTTTCTAGCGGCCCAGGGCATCTTCTTCGCCATGATGATGGGGAAAAGACCGCCGGTCATCGCCACCCCCGAAGAGCCGCATGACCTGCTCTCCGGGGCCCGCTTCGTCTTCGGGCATCCCATCCTCCTCGGAGCCATGAGCTTGGATATGTTCGCGGTGCTCTTCGGGGGAGTCTACGCGATTCTGCCGATTTTCGCGGATCTCTATGGAGTCGGGCCGCGGGGCTTAGGCTGGCTGCGGGCGGCGCCTTCCATGGGGGCGATTCTGATGGCCATCTACCAGCAATACCGCCCTCCTTTTCAGCGGGTGGGGCGGACAATCCTGATGGTCGTGGCCCTCTTCGGCCTCTCCATGATCGCTTTCGCGCTGTCCCAGAGCTATGCGCTGTCGCTCGTGATCCTAGCCGCCAGCGGCGCTTTCGACAACGTGAGCGTCGTGATTCGGGCCAGCATCATGCAGGCTTTCACGCCGGATCCGATGCGCGGCCGGGTGTCTTCCGTAAATGGGGTTTTCATCGGTTCTTCGAACGAAATCGGCGCTTTTGAATCCGGCCTGGCTGCCAAACTGATGGGGACCGTTCCTTCCGTCATTTTCGGGGGATGCATGACTCTGGCTACAGTCGTCTTGGTGGCGTGGAAAGCGCCACTTCTCCGCAGCCTCAAGACCCTCCACAAGGCCACCTAAAATAGGTAAAATTCGCCTAGTCCCGGTTCGTCGGGATGTTTTTGTTTATGAGAAACCATTTATCTTGTGGCGTAGCATTGTTTTTGTTGGGTTTGGCCCCCGGTGCGCTTTGTGCTGCTCCCAACGCGAAGGAAACGTATGTCGTTCGGCCTTCCAGTCAAACGATCAAGCGGCGGGAATCCGCTTTGGCTTTGGGGCAGGCGAAAGATCCAGCGCAAGCCGGCCCCCAGCTCCTTCAATCCTTAGGTGACAAGGACCCTATGACGCGAACCTTGGCCGTCCAAAGTCTCGGGTCTTTGAAGTATAGGGCGGCCAGAGCCAAGCTTTCTGAACTCTTAGTGACCGACCCCAGTGCTGACGTTCGCGAGGCCTCCGCGGTTTCCCTGCGGCAAATCGAAGACCCCGAGGCCGTCGAGGCCTTGGGTAAAGGATTAAACGATACGGTGGTCAATGTCCGCGTGACAACCCTGATGGGGCTGGCACATTATCGGGATGCGAAGACCCGGCCCCTGGTTGAAGCCGCCTGCAAGGACAAAGCGGTGGAAGTTCGCCGCACGGCGCTCTATGTGTTGGGACGTTTAGGGGGTGTCGCCGCCGTCCCAACCGTTCGAGGATTGCTCAAGGATGCGGATGTCGGCGTTCGGGCCGGAGCCGCTCAGGCTTTGGGGGAGCTTCATTCGGTTGATTCCAAGTCGGATCTCGAGACACTCCTGAAGGATTCGGATAAAACGGTCCAGGCCTCGGCGGCCCGGTCACTTCTGATGTTGGGAGACAGCGCCGGATTCGAAGCCGCCAAGTCCCTGGCCAATGATCCCGATTTGACGGTTCGGCTCTTGGCCGTCGATGCCCTGGGCTGGAGCAAAGACCCGGCAGCCGAGGCTCAATTACAGTCCCTGTTGACGCAGACACCAGCCAACACACGGCCGGCGGTTCAAGAGGCGCTCGCGCGCTGCCGGCAAATGAGGAAACGATGAAAAAATATATTGGAGTAGCGGCTATTTTATTGGCTGGGATAGTGTGGGCTGAAGACAAGCCAGCGGAAAAAAACGCCGGATCGGAAACTCCGATGATCGAAGCGGTGGATATCCCGACCGCGGATATCCTCGACCCCAAGACCTTTTCGACCACGTTCCGCTTTTACAGCCAAGGCGGCATTACCTCACGACTTGTTCTCGGGCCTTTCAGGCGCTTTAACATTGGGATTTCGCTGGACGCGCAACGCGTCATCGGCGGGGACGACCCTCACCTGATCCGGCCTTCGCTCTTCGCCAAGCTCCGATTTTTTGACGGAACGGATATCCTGCCGGCCTTGGCGATCGGCTATGACAATCAAGGATATCTCTATCAGGAATCCACCCGCGATTTCCTACAGAAGGAGAAGGGCCTTTATTTCGTGGGAAGCCATGAAATTTTTATTCCTGATTTCGAGCTGCATGCGGGCATTAATTTCCCGAGGATCGACGAGAGCGGCACCCCCGTTGGCTTTTTCGGCGCGACCTGGAAAATCGTTCCCGCTTTTGCGTTCATGGCCGAGTACGACAATATTCAGAATGCGCCGGACAACCGTGTGAATCTGGGCGGCCGCTTCTGGGTGACGCCATTTTTCAATGTGGACGTGGCGGCGCGCAATGTGGGACGGAGCTCCAGCCGCGGCGCGGAGCGGATCGTACGCATTAACTACGTCACCAACTTCCCTTTCTAGAATGGCAGACGAAATCGTCGCGCTAGAGTTTGAGAAGCCCATCGCCGAGCTCGAAAGCAAAATCGAGGAGCTGAGGTCCTGCGCCGCCACCGAGCAGATGGATTTTTCCGAAGAAATCCGGACGCTTGAAGAAAAATGCGAGCAGCTCAGGCGCCAGATTTACGGAAATCTCACCCCCTGGCAGCGGGTCTTGATCGCCCGCCATCCCCAGCGGCCTTACACGCTCGACTATATTAAAACGCTCTGCACCAATTTTATCGAGCTTCACGGAGACCGCAGCTTTTCCGATGACGCGTCGATCGTGGCGGGCCTCGCGATGTTTGAAGGCCGTCCGGTGGTGGTCATCGGCCACCAGAAGGGCCGGACCGTTCAGGAATCGATGCGGCGCAACTTCGGAATGCCGCATCCTGAGGGCTACCGCAAGGCGCTCCGTCTCATGAAGTTCGCCGAGAAATTTAAACGGCCGGTCCTTTGTTTTATTGATACCCCCGGCGCCTATCCGGGGATCGGAGCGGAAGAACGCGGGCAAGCCCGCGCCATCGCCGTGAACCTTATGGAGATGGCGGCCTTGAGGACGCCCATCATCTGCATCGTGATCGGCGAGGGAGGGTCCGGCGGCGCCTTGGCCATCGGAATCGGAGACCGGCTTCTCATGTGCGAAAACTCCTGGTATTCCGTCATCTCTCCGGAAGGATGCGCCGCCATTCTTTTCCGTGACGCCTCGCGGGCGCAGGAGGCGGCAGCGGCACTTAAGCTGACGGCGCCCGAGCTCAAGAGCCTCGGTATCGTGGATGAAGTCATCCCTGAACCGCAGGGCGGAATGCACCGGAACCCCGAACCGACGCTTGCCGCCGTCCGTACGGCCTTAATTAAAAATTTGGACCAGTTGCAAAGCCTCACTCCCTCACAGCTTTTGGAAAGTCGTTATCAAAAGTTCCGCTCCCTGGGGACCTGGCGCGATACCGAAACAGAAAAAGCAAGCAAGCGCCGCGGCCCGAAAGTGAAATCCGCATGAGTAAACGAGTGGCCATCTTAACGGGCGGCGGTGATTGCCCCGGCCTCAACCCCGCGATCCGGGGTTGTGTCATGTCCGGGATCGATAAAGGGTTTGAGTTCGTAGGACTTCAGGAAGGCTGGAGGGGATGCGTCGAGGGCAAAACCCAGTCTTTGGGTCTTACTGAGGTGAAGGAAATCGTGGGCAAGGGGGGGACCATCTTGGGGACCTCCCGTACCAACCCTTTTAAAAAGGAAGGGGCGGTCGAAAAGTGCTTGGCTACCTTCAAGAAGCTCAAGCTGGACGCCTTGGTGGTTCTGGGCGGGGAAGATACTCTTGGGGTGGCGGCGCGCTTCTATAATGAACATAAACTGCCTGTGGTAGGAGTTCCCAAGACGATGGACAATGATCTTTCCGCCACGGATTACACCTTCGGGTTTGATACGGCGACAACCATCGCGGTTGACGCCGTCGAGCGCCTTCGGGACACTGGGCGGAGCCATCGCCGGATCATGGTTCTGGAAGTAATGGGCCGTCATACGGGCTGGGTGGCGCTTTTTACAGCGATTGCATCCGCGGCCGACTGGGTTCTCTTGCCCGAACGCAAGGCCGATCTGAAGGCCATGTGTAAACACCTCAAGACGGTTCATGAACGCGATCAGGTGGCCATCGTCGTCACCTCCGAAGCCGTAGAACTTCCCGGGGCAAAGACCGAAGGGGAAGCACTCGATCAGTTTGGGCACATGCTCCTTAAAAATCGCGGG
>JBGPLV010000001.1:0-24742 GCA_041486625.1 Elusimicrobiota bacterium | reverse complement strand
GCTTAAAATGAGATACCCGGAGAAAAACCACGCCCACAACAGCCCGTCTCCTTCTCGCCGGGAACGAAAACTGGAGCCCAAGGCCAACATCATTCCGAGAGCCGTGAATATCAGGTTCGGAACGCCCAGCTGCTGCGGCCATAATCTCAGATAGAAAAGCCAGCCGGCCAACGTGTGGGGATCTCCGCCGCTGACCGTGACTTCGTTGACCAACCCTGACGCCTTGTCCAGAAAGACGGCACTGTTCCAATAATACCAGGATCCGCCCAGGACGGCGGCGACCGCCAAAGCGAAGATCCCATTTTTAAATCGGCCCGGCTCACGGCCGCGAAGGATCGTCCAGAGGACCGGCAGGATGAAAAAGAAAGCAAACGTGAACTTAAGGAGCAATCCGACGCCCGCCGCGATCCCCCACCAGAGGCTGACCTTTCGCGATCCAAATCCGCGCGTCCAAGCCAGAACTCCCATGGTGAATGTCGCCCATGTCATCAGCGGAAAATCCGTCAGCGCGCGGCGGGCAGCCCAAAGGACGTAGCAATATCCGAGCGTGAGCAAGGCCGCCGCCAGGCTTTCGTCATCGGAAAGCTCGTGAGCGCGCCCCAGCAGCAGGCATCCGATGAGAAAAATCAATGCGTAGAGGCCATGTGTTATGACCGCTTTGGATTCGGTGGGAACACCGACGCTCATGGCCGGGAAAATGGAGAAATGATAGACAGGCGGGTAGACATGGTCCCAAGGATTTTGGAGCGGCACGTCGTGCACGAGCCAGTCCCGGTAGTCCATCGCCAGCTGCATGTGCTTGGTCTCATCCATGGAGGAGGGACGGTCGTTGAGGCAATGCCATCCCACGATGGCGCTCATAAAGAGCGCGAAAACAAGGCCCGCTTTGATCAGGCAGGATTTTGACATGCCGCGATTATACATTGGTTGCTAAAATCCCTTAATGCCGAACCGCCCCATCCGTGTTATTTTGGTCCGCCCGAGAAACCCCAACAATATCGGAGCCTGCGCGCGGGCCATGGCCAACTTCGGGCTGTCGGATCTCGTGGTGGTGGACCCCTATGAGCCCGTATGGAAGGAAACGCGCTCAGCGCCTGAGGCGGAGAAGGTCGTGCTGGAAGCACGGGCTGTCTCCACGTGGGAAGAAGCGACCCGGGACTGCTCTATCACTCTAGGAACGAGCTCTTTTCACCAACGCCCGTTTGAGCATGCGACGCTTGAGCTCCCCAACCTCAACAAATACTTAGCGGCCTATGCGGCCGCTGACCCTTTGGCGCTGGTGTTCGGTTCGGAGCGCAGCGGCCTCAGCAACGAAGAACTCTCGCGCTGCCTGGCCGTCATCCACATCCCCACGCAGCACGACACTCCTTCCATGAATCTGGGCCAGGCGGTGGCCGTTATCCTCTATGAGCTTCGGCGCGGAAGTTGGGACCCTCAAGCGCCGCCGTCCGCTTCTCCGTCGCTCGAGATGGAGCCTTTGATTGAAACGCTCGCTGACTTAGGCGGGGAAACGGATTACCCTGCCGGCTATACGGCCGCCGCACGGGTGGCGCGCATTCGGCAGGCGCTGCACGGAGCGACACTTCCGCCCGCCACGGTTCGTTTTCTCCTTAGCTTTTTTAGATGGCTCCGTAAAAAATCCCCCGTAAAGTGAAGTCGAAACCCCCTTGTGATTCGGCCATTCGCCAGATATACATAGTAAGACCTTTTTATGCCTAAATCGCGCGTCTTGGTCATCGATGACGATGCCATGATCACCAAACTCCTGGAGGAGCACCTCTCCAACGAAGGGTGTGAGGTGGAAGCCGTGCATATGGCCGAGGAAGGATTCGCTAAGGCGGTAGAATCCCCTCCCGACCTCATCCTCTTAGATGTCATGCTGCCGGATGCGACAGGATTTCAGATGCTGGGGAGGTTTCGCCAGAACCCGGCGACCCACTCGGTTCCGATTATCATGATGACGGGGAGCGCCAAAAATGCGAATCAGAAGGACATTGGAAAGAACATGGGGGCCAACGACTATGTGCTCAAGCCCTTCAGCATGATCGAAATCGGTGAAAAGGTCCATCACCTCTTAAAAACCAGTCCCGCTAAATACCATGCCCCCTCCGAGTCCGCGCCCACGCCAATGGCGGAAATTGAGCCGATTGTTCCGCCGGAACCAGACTTGCAAGAGCCGCCAAGGGCATTGCCGCGTACACCATTTGAGGAAGAATTAATGCGCTTGGAGGAAAACCCGGCGCCGGCTGAAAGACCTGTGGCCATGGAGTTCTCTCCTTACGAAAGGACGAACGTCCCCTTTCTATCAGAGAAACCTGTTATTCCGGTTGAGCCCAAAGCACTGCCCCCGGAGCCGGAGATGGAACCGGCCGCGGCACATGCGCCCGCCGTAAGCTGGAAGATTGTCGTGTCCATATTTGCCGTCCATTTGGTGGTGACCCTGGCGGGCGCGAAAACCGACCTCATTCGAGCAGCCACTTTTGCGGCGGGCGGCTGGGCGCTTTTGCTTGGGCTGCTTGTGGCCACCTGTGCCGCTCTAACAATCAGTCTGGAGGCCGGCGCCGCTGTGGGTATCCTCGCGTGGGCTGCCATTCCCATTGTACTCCGGGCTCTCAGCGTCCTTCTGGCGGGATGGGTGCCGGCGCTTGTGCCGCTCCAATCTATTGTGGATTCCGCACAGCTGCCTTCCCTCGTATTCTGGCTGCGGCCGCTCGACGCTTTCGAGATCGCTTCAATGCTGATCCTGGGCCTATCGCTGCACCGGCGACCGGGGAGTTCCCTTAAGAAATCTCTCTTCGCCACGCTGATGATCACCTTGGCCTGGTGCCTCACCGCGCGCGGCTACTTCCGGCCTTTCTAGGGACGTCATTTCCCCCAAAAACGAAAAACCAGGTGTCCACCCTTCAGTGAACACCTGGTTGCGGGGGTAGGATTTGAACCTACGACCTTCGGGTTATGCTTACCACTTCGGCTTTCGTCGCCTCGCCAAACATCAGCCAGTTTGTGGTCTGGACTTTCCCTTTACCCTTGCCGCCGTGCGGCGCTAGGGTACCTGCCATCAAGTCTCTACACCTTGTCGCTAAACTTCTAGCGACCTTGGCTCGGGATTACCACCGCTAGTGGCTTCCCCGACTTTGACAGGAGAACCCGCGCGGATTTCTCCACGCGTTGCCCACCGCAGAATCTAATTGGCGGATTGGACTTCGATTCTGCGGAATTGAGCCCGACGAGCTACCAGGCTGCTCCACCCCGCGAAGCCATTATAGCACGGGATAACGAGCTGATCCGTTAATTTGTCCGACGGGGTGATTTATGATGCTGATCGGATTACTGATCGGCAAGAATACTAATTACAGCCATGTCAGGCTAAGTGGGTTCAGGTGTTTCATTGACCGCAATATAAGTAAAAGGCTATCTTCTGCAAGTGGCAGAACTTGTTGGAACTGGTTTCGATACAGCGTTTGCTTATGTGAAGCGCCGTATTGCGCATTATCAAGCATACGAGCAAACCCACCTTTCTCCTGAGTATCAGGAAACCCATCTCCGAAACGACTATCTAAACGAGTTGTTGATTGCTTTAGGATGGGACGTAGGGCACGTGACGCAATAAAACCCCGCGGCCCAAGAGGTCAAACTTGAACAACGAGTGACCGTCATGGGGCACCGGAAGAAAGCAGATTATGCGTTCTTCATTCAGCCTAACTTCCAAGACCCAGTTTGGTTCCTAGAGGCCAAAAAACCTTCGGTTCCATTAACAACAGCCGACAATTATTTCCAAGCAATCCGTTACGGCTGGAATGGTCAGACCCCCATTGTCGTTCTAACCAACTTCCGAGAACTTCACATAATTGACTCTCGCTATAAGCCCCATCATGATACCGTTCTCAACCGCTGGGCAAAGATTTACCACTATTCAGAATATGCTGACGAGTTAAAATTTCGCGAAATCTACAGCCTTCTTTCTCGTCAGGCAGTAGGTTCCGGGTCAATCCAGCGCTTTATCTCAAAAATATCAACCGCCGGTCTACCCCACCGCCAGTTACAGCTGTTGCGAACACCGCCGAAACCAATGGATGACGATTTTTTACAGACTATCGAAACAGCCCGACTCACACTGGCTCGCGCATTTACAGGAATCAACCCGGCTTATTCGGATTCAGATTTAACCGAAATGACTCAGCGAACTATCGACAGACTTGTACTAACTCGCTTCTTGGAAGATAAGGCTATCGAAACAGAACCTATCCTTGAGCGCTGCGGACAATCTGCAACGCCGTGGCGGGACTTCGTTTCTGTGCGACAGACTATGGATGACGCTTATAACGGCGTAGTCTTTAAAGAGCATGTAATCCTAGACCGGCAATCCTTTGAAGTTGATCAGCGGGTCTTTGTGGATGTCACCGATGACTTCCGTTCTGACACATCTCCTTATCTCTTCAATACTGTTCCGATCGAGATTTTGGGTTCAATTTATGAGCGCTTTCTCGGGAAAGTCATTGAAAACCGTGACGGACGAATTGAACTGCGACCTAAACCAGAACTCCGAAAAGCCAATGGCATCTATTACACACCACGAGCAATTGTGAATTATATAGTGTCAAATACAATTCGGCCCCTAATTCAAAATAAGACCCCAAAGGCGATATCGGCTTTAAAATTCATTGATATTGCCTGTGGCAGCGGTTCCTTCCTGCTGGGTATATACGATGAACTTCTGCGATATCACACCTCATACTACAACGCGAATCCGAGCGAAACCACTCTTAAAGATTGCTTTCAGGACAGCGATGGGCATTACCATCTCACGCTACAAAAGAAACGGGATATATTGGTCAGCAATGTGTTCGGAATAGACTTGGATCCTCAGGCAGTCGAAGTCGCGCAGCTGTCGCTATCACTGAAACTTCTCGAAGAGGAAACTCACGAGACCGCAATAAATTACCAAGAGGAATTCAAAAACGCCATTCTTCCATCTTTAGCCAAGAATATAATCTGTGGAAATTCGATAATCGACAGAGAAATCACCAGGTCTAGCACACTGACTCAAGAGCAAGAGAGGTCACTCAATCCCGTCGATTACCACCAGCACTTCGGAAAGATTCTCAATAAAGGCGGATTCGACGCAGTCATTGGAAACCCGCCATATTACAACGTCGATTCAACATGGGGTCGTAAAGATTATCGTTTAGCCCTTCTCAAGCGCGGATATCCTGACGTACATACCGATAAGACAGATGTGCTTTTTTATTTTCTCAGAAAGGCGCAAAGCCTCAGTAAAGGAAAGAATGGCTTTATTGTATCGCGCGCTATGTTGGAAGCATTCAAGGCCACAAAGCTTCGCAAAGCAATGATGATGAATTGTCCATCACTCAGATAGTCGATTTTAAGAACAGGTACGTTTTCCCCGGGGTTGGAGTTACTACCTGCATTATCTGTTTCGAGTCCAAGAAGCGAGGAATATCAACTGAAAGAATAGACTTAAAACCCGAATTTGAGAACGAGCCGAATCTCGCAGAGACTCTCGCTAATGCGGAAGCATTTCAGAGGACTCTACAACCTTCAAACGCACTCGGAGCGGAGCCTTGGAACGTCGTCACAGACCAAGAGGAAAAGATAATCTCGCTGATTGATTGCAATACTGTCCCCTTGTCCGAGGCATTCTGGTTAGGGAAAGGGATGGAGACTGGATGTAATGACGTGTTCGGCGAACGGACGAAGGCAGAAATAGATGCGTTTGAGCTTAAAGCGGGTCAATTTTTCGAGAGAGCGACGAATTCTCAAATTCAGAAGTTTAATATCGAGCATGAGAATAAATTCGTAATTTATCTTGAAAGGTTTGATGATTTCTCACAACTTCCCGCGAAATTGCAGGAGCACCTCAACAGAAATAAGGCATCTCTTACAGCGCGGGCCGCATACCTTCGCGGAGACTGTAAGTGGTGGAAATTCACATGGCCATTGCATGAAGAAAGATATGGTGGCCCAAAGGTTCTTTGCCCATATTTAGCGTCTAATAATCGGTTCGCAGTAGATTCCACGAATTGTTTTCTTGGCCTTACAGACACCACGGTTTTATTTCCTAAACAAACGAAGGAAAACCTGTACTATTTTTTAGGATTACTGAACGCAGATTTGTTAACCCTACGTTTCCTTAAACTTGCGAAGCTAAAAAGCGCAGGAATATACGAATATTTCTGGAATCGTCTAAAATTGCTTCCGATTCGCCGAGTTAATTGGGATAAAAAAGATGACGTTTCGCGTCATAACGCGATCGCACACGCAGCAAAGACAATTGAACTGTCTTACGATGGGCTGGTGAGAGTGAGAACGGACCGTGACAAATCATTTTTTAATGACAAAATAATCACCCTTTCGAGAGAACTGAACGATTCGGTTCGCGCGCACCTGGGAGTTTCCGCAGAGCAATGGGAAGCACTCGGTTTTTACAATAGCGGGGGTACGTGATAGGACCTAGCCTTAGAAGCTACCAGTCTTCGTTTAAGCTAGGTGCTATTTTGGCTGTTTTTGCGGGGATTTCATAGTAGTTCGTTACACTTCATTTTACTCCGATGTTCGGATTTCTGATCGGCTAGGATACTTTTTCGGCAATAAGGACGGGAACGGGAAGGGGCTGCTGAATTGATGGAGTGGCTAAGGGGAGTTGTTTATCCAGAGACAATGCTGCTTGGCGGACGTGGCCGGGGGAGAGGCGCCCGCTCGGGCCTGGCAAGCCGATCGGGTGCGGCGGTAGAGGTGGGCGGCAGGAGCCGCCTTCCGACCGTGCGCGTAACGCTGTCCCGTCCCCTATATCGCTCGCCGATGGCGAGCTATTTTGTCGGGACTGCACCGGCGAGTTAAGTCGCCTTCAGCGACTTCAGGCAGAGGACGGTGCTGCATTAGACTTTTTCTTGTGCGTCAGGGATGCGGTATACACCCGTTTTATAGCCGCCTGCGCGCTGCACGAGTCCAGCGTGGAGTAGGGGCTTCAGCATAAAGTGTAAACCGCCTTTGGTGACTTCCAATTCTTTTTGAAGCTCGGAGGGCCTCATAGGCCCAGTGCGAAGAAGTTTCAACAGCTTTTCTTGCCGTGGCGTCAGATGAATCTTCTCACGGGACTTCGCCTGTGGAAGATCATCCATGCGTTTCCACGTTTGATCAAGCGTGATCTCCACCATTTCCGCCATAAATTCAATCCACGAAGATAAGTCTTGCTGTTGGTGTTTTTGCGTGCGGTCCAGAGCCGAATAATAAAGACGCCGATTGTTCCAGAGCGTCTCATCGACAGCGAAGATATGTTGGCTATCAAACTTCCGGCGGTACAGCTCCCAAGCCGCCAGCGCTCGGCCCGCACGACCATTGCCGTCTCCAAAAGGATGAATAAACTCAAAACGGAAATGAAGTACCGCTGAGCTGACGACCGCCGGCCACTGAGCAGCTTCGCTGTTAAGCCATTCCAGAAGCTCTTTCATAAAATGCGGGACATCGGAAAAATGTGGGGCGATATGGCCTCCCACCTGAACTCCGTACGTGCGGTAGGCCCCGATCGGTCCTCGGTCTAGAGCATCTCCGGCACCCAATAAAGTATGAATTTTGAAGACATCGTCTTCGCGGATGAGTTTGGCATCGCCTTGACGCTGAATAAATTTCATCGCCGCCGCGGCATTTCGGATTTCCTGAAGTGAACGGCGCGTGGCGGTGGGGACATCTTTCCCCTCCAGTACCGTCCGAGCTTCCTCCAACGTCAGAGGATTACCTTCGATCGCGCTTGATCCGTGGGCGGAACGTACAACCACATCCTTTTGGATGAGCGGCAGTGCCGGGAGCTTTATAGCCGCGGCCTGGATGCGTGCATGCAACGCCTGGATCGTTTCCAGGCGCCGTAGAATTTCAGAGGTGATCGTAAAACAGGGTTTGTAAGGCACGGGAAGAGTCTACCTGATCGTCCAGTATTCGTCAAGTGATTCGTCAAGTATGAGCGATAGAAAAGCGTTATATAGCTCATCGGTGCTGATCGGAACTCTGATCGGCTCTACAACTCGGTCCAGCGAAGGCGGGCTAAACAGGACGAAATAGGGGTATTAAACGCAACGTAGAAGAGCTAAATAGATCTAAAAGTAGATAGAATTATGAATCTTCCCCGACGAGCTACCCCACTTACGACCGTGGGGCTTGCGCACGAGAGGAAAGCGCATGCCAGACTGCTCCACCCCGCGACGCTATTATAGCAGACAGGCAAAAAAACCTCTTAATTTCTTCGCATCAACGGATCGCTACAATTTTCGCCGGGGTGTGAACCCCCTTCACGATCCAGAGTTCGGACTTGATTGAAAACGCGTCTCGCCGCGCCCCCGCCCGAACTTTCACTTTGATGTATCGTGTCAGCTTCACCGCTGGCCTTCGAGGCAGGTGACGCCGTCCGGGCCGACGGAAGCGGAATGTTCGGTGCGAGGCGCCAGCTCCAGGCGCTCCCCGGCTTTCATGGCCACTTCCCGCTTCTCGCCCGGCAGATAAAACGTAATCGACCCCTTCAGCACCACGATGATCTTCTGATACGGATGATCATGCACGGGATACCAAAACTCCGGCCCATTCGACCACGTATGCAGCCGATACCCCTCCACCGTCAGCTCTTTCTCCAAGTCATGCGTGGTTCGTTGGTCAGACCCCTCGCCCCCGATCATTGATCTGCCGGTATCGCGAAGCGGTAGGAGAGTTTCGTCTGTACGAACCATGTCGGAGACAACCCCGCCGTGGGAACGCTGCTGTAGGAAGAGGAGTCGTTCACAAAGAAGCGCTGGTCAAACTGTCTTCCGCCGGACAAATCGAAAGCGAACCCATAGGGCAGAGGGGACCGCAGGCCCAGAGCGGCTCGTTTCTTAACAAAGACCAGGCGGTTTGAATAATCCTGCCGGTCTGCGATGAGCCATTCCTGGGAACCCCACTGGAACGCGGAATAGATTCTCAGAGGACCGTAAATCTTGCGTCCGATCTCGGCGTTGACATTCCGTGGCCCAAAAATCGAAAACTGCGCGGTCCATTCCGGCGTCGGCTTGTAGCGTATGGAAATAAAAGGAAACCCGACGATGCCTTGCAAACGATTCTCATAAGCCTGGAAGTAATAGCCGATGCCCGGCAGCGGGATGCCGTTCAAGAAGTGACGGTTGTTCGAGTAGTTGAGAAAAAAGAGCCAGGCATTATGGTCGCCGGAGGGAAGCCGGTAGCTCGCGGTCACTCTGAAAACAGTCTCGTGAATGGAATAGAAGGGATGATCGCTGTCTGACCCAACATTAAAGTTCAAACCCACCTGACGACCGTTCGTAAACAGATGGTTGTAGGCGGCTCCCGTCTCGATCGACCAGAGGTCCTGGGGAACCGATGTGTTCGCCAGCGGGATCGCGATGGGCGCGCCGATTCCCAGATGGCCCATACGCTCGTTGACCGACCACGTATCGCTCGCGGACTTGGAGACGATGAAACGTCCGGTTTCTCTCTGATCGACCATTGTCGGGGATCCACCAGATTGTCCCGGGGAATCCCACAACTGATAGTCCACTGAATTAGCGGACGGCGCCGCTCCTTCACCGAGCATGAGTGGCCTTTCGAGATCGACCGCCCGATCCTCCGCATGACCGAGCGATGAAAGGCAAACGCACAAGCTTCCCAACACGATGCTGGCAATCCGCTTCTTGGGATCCGCGTGAGTGCGGTAAAGTTCTCGTCGCATGTTCAATTTTTTCCCACCCTAGCGAAACTTCGCCAGCGCGTTGTCGAGGGCGCCGCGCAATTCTCCCCAGGCTTTCTCCGTGCCTTCCTTCAGGGTGATCCAGGCTTCGCCACTGGAGGTTTTGACTTGCTGCAGACGGCCTTGCGTTTCGTTGAGCTTCGCCCGCAAGTGCTTGATCTGATCCTGATACTGCGCCTTCGCGGAGGCCTGCGCGCTGTCGGCTTTGGCCATCAACTCCGCCAATTTAGCGGTGACGTCCTTCAGCTGCGCCTCCATTTTGGCTTGGTACTCTTCCTTCGTGGCCATGATAAGCTCCTTTCCATGTTCATTGTCTTGAGATATTCTACTCGGGGGGAAGGAAGGCGGGCAATCCGGCTGGTTCCGCATCGAAGCGGATCAAAATAGCCGGTAGCCGGGGCGCGTGAGAAGAATATACACGCAGGCGCCAACAAAAATAAGGATAGCCGTGATCACGGCGGACAAACAAATGGAATCCAGCAGGCGGCCCGATCGCAGCCGGCCGATCAGAGCGTAAAGGATAAAAAATACCGCGATGGGCCCCATCAGCCGCGGCGGGTGCTGCAGCGCCAGCCTCCGGATTAAATGCCACGCGTCAAGAGGAAGATAGTGAGTCGTTCAAATTCTCCTACCGAACATTTTACAACGGGCAAGACAATGAATGGGAGAAAGTCTCTGCCCGCCGCTGAATCTGGCATCGAACCCTACTGTAGTATGATGCAGCCGAGGGGTGTGCTATCAAACAAATCGGCCTGGTGTTGGGGGTTATGCTCATGTTTTTCTCGAAAGCCCAAGCGGACGAACTGAAGGTGGGTTCTCCGGCGCCGGATTTTAACGCGCCGGCCAGCGACGGATCGCGGGTCCATTTAAGAGAATGGCAGGACCACGCGCCGATCGTGCTCTATTTCTATCCGAAAGATGACACGCCGGGCTGCACCAAGGAGGCCTGTGGCATTCGTGACGATTTCGCCGCCTTCCGCAACCTCAAGGCCACAGTCTTTGGCATCAGCTATGATTCCATCAAATCCCACCAAAAATTTATTCAGAAGTACTATCTACCCTTCGTCCTGCTCTCGGACCTGGACCACTCCATTTCCAAAGCTTATGGAGCGTCCGGGCTTCTTTATGCGAGCCGGCAAACCTTTGTCATCGATAAGCGGGGGAACATCGTCTACATCAATCGCTCGGTCAACCCTAAGACCCACAGCATCGAGCTCCAGAATGTCCTGGCCCAGCTCTGAACTCTCTTCCATGTGTCCCAGCAAACCGCCGTCAGACCCCGTAATCTCTTACTGACGGGATTCGCGTTTGTAAGCGGCCCTTGTTTTTTTGATCTTTTCATTGGCTTTGGTCCGAGCTTCGGTTTCGCGCCGCAGGGCCAAATCTTGGGACTCCTTTCCCAGTCGGAGGTAGTTCGCGTAGCGGTCTTGGGGCAGGCGACCCTCCTGGATCGCGGCCTGAACCGCGCAGTCGGCATCGGTATGGTGCCGGCAATCGCGAAACCGGCAGGTTTGGGTGAGCGCCAGGATGTCGGCAAATGTGTCGACCACTCCCTGGGTTTCCCAGAGCCGGAGTTCACGCATTCCCGGCGTGTCGATGAGCATGCCGCCTTGCGGCAATGGGACCAGTCGGCGAAACGTCGTGGTATGGCGACCGCGGTCGTCGCCTTCTCGGACATCCTGCACCGCCTGGCGATGGGAGCCCAGAAGTCGGTTGATGAGCGTGGATTTTCCGACTCCGGAGGACCCAATAATCGCGACGGTTTTTCCTTTCTTTAGAAACGGCAGTAAGGACTCCAGGCCCAATCCCGTGATCGCGCTAATCGTATGCACAGGGACCCCGGCGGCCGCCGCCTGCACGTCGCGCCGGATGGCTTCCTTATCGTGGGCCAAGTCCGCCTTGCTCAAGAGGACCACCGGCGCGGCGCCGGAGTCTCTCACCATCGCCAAGTATCGCTCCAGCCTCCGGGCGTTGAAGTCTTTGTTCAGGGAGGTGACGACAAAAACAATGTCCACATTGGCCGCGAGGAGCTGCTCGTCGGATTCGTGTCCGGAGGTTTTGCGGGAAAGCTTGCTCTTGCGCGGTAGAATCGCCTGCAGCGTTGCCTTCTTTTCCGCAGGACGGATTTTAATGGCCACCCAATCGCCCACCGTTGGAAAATCTGTCCGGCGCACAGCCGCATGCCGCAGCCGGCCTGAAATGCCAGTCAGCCACTCACCGGCCTCGGACCGCACCACGTAGGCTCCCCGCTGTTCTTCCATGACACGAGCGGGAAGTTCGCCTTCCACGGCTCGCGCTTCAAAGGCGGATTTGAACGGCTCGCCCCATCCCAAGTCTTCCAGAGAAATGGAGGGCATCAGCCGCGATGCAGCCGGCGACGCTCGGCGATGCGCTTCTTGTTGAATGCGTTTCTTCTTGTCGCTTTGTAGTGGCGGAATTCATCGGTGAGCTTCACAAAATCCTTTTCCCACTCCCCCGGCACGTAGACGTCGATGTTCTGAAACCGGAAGTTCGGTCCAAACTGCTGGTCCTCATAGTCGCCTTCGATATCCAGGACGGTTTTCCCGGCCGCATAAAAGCGGACGTGCCGGACACCGCGGGTATGGTTGGAACCCGAATAGGTCGCGTCGGTATGCCCGGCGGCATAGAGTTTCTTGCGGAGCAGAAATTGAACGACCTTTTCATTGCCGATCGCACTTTCCACCGGCTTCTCGATGGATTCGAGTGATGGCTCGCCGGCGGAGCGCGAAGGATACAAGCGAAGTTCCACCTCCAGTTCGGCCAATCGGTCGGGAAGCTCCTGGGTGATGGCGGGGCTCGTTTCCAACTTGCTCTTCATGGACTTTTTCAGGGGGGCCGCTTTCATGTCTTATCTACATTCTAGAAGATTTGACGGGAGTCTCATGTTGAGAGTTCCACTCCAGAAGCTTGACGATGTCCTGGCGAAGGGAGGCGATTCCGGTTTCTTCGGTTGCGCTGACCCATTGAATCTCTGACAGGGGCACATGGAGTCCCTCGGCGATTCGCTTTTTTTGTCCCCGCTGCTGCGAGGGTTTCACCTGGTCGATCTTGTTGCCCACGAGACGGTAAGACAGTCCGTGAACTTTTAACCATTCCCGCATTTCGTGGTCCAGCGGGGTCGGTCCCACCTTACTGTCGATGAGCAGAAAGAGACCGCGCAAAGACGGGCGGCTGGTCAAATAACCCTCGATCATATGAGACCACCCTTCGCGCGACGAGAGGGGACCTGCCGCGTAACCGTAGCCAGGCAAGTCGACCAACCAACGCAGAGGACTAACGGCAAAGATGTTGATCGCGCGCGTGCGGCCCGGCGTCTTCGAGACAATGGCCAGTCCTCGTCGCTGGCACAACGCGTTGAGAAGCGAGCTCTTCCCCACGTTCGACCGTCCGATGAAGGCCACTTCCGCTCTTGCCGGTGCCAGCCGCTGCGGGTTGATCTCCGATAAAAGATATTCCGCCCGTCTTAAAATCTCGCCCATCGCTCATTCTAGTACAAAGGGCGAGCCCTCAGAAGCCGCTGCGCCCCTGCAGCTGCGCCAGCCCCGCTTCGCGATCCTGGACCTGGTCTATCAGAGCAATTAAACGCTTCAACTAGATGGTCCGGTCGGCTCAAACAAGGTCACTCTTCCTACTTTTGCTGATCGTCCAGTAAAAGCCGTTTGTATCGGGCGAGAAATAGGCGGTCCTTTTCTCGATCGGCCAGACGCTTGGATTCCAGGAGATCGGCCAAACCGCCTACAAGAAAGCGAAACCTGAGTTCGCGGTCTCTCATCCAGACGGCCCGGCGTTTCATTTCATCGAAGGTAAAGCCGGAGACCGCCAAAAGACCCTCGGCTACCAACTGATACGGACCGATCGCGATGAGAGTCCGCTGATCTTTGGCCAATGTCTGGCCGCCCCGAGGGCTGAGCCTGCGCAACGCCACCGTGTGGTCGCCTTTTCGGACCACCACCGTATAGCCGCTCTTTTGGAAAGCCCTCCAGGCGCGAGTCATATTTTCCGGTGTCGGCCTCAAAAAAAGATCATAATCGGCGGTCGAAAGGAGCGTGCGCGCATCTTTCGCAAAGTAATTAATGCCGGAGACGCCGATGACCATATACTCGACACCGGCCCGGGTCAGTTCCCGAAGCAGGAGATGGTAAGGGTTCGGCAGCGAGGCCGCAGCGCTACGCTTTCTCATGAGAAGCGGCTTGCCAAGCCGAGCGGGCGGCCAAGAGGGCGCGCGGGACCCATGATTTATCCCGTTTATGCGCGGGATCTGACGCCTGTTTACGGATGGCTTTTTTCCAGGCGGGCGATGAAAGGTCTTCCCGGTCGTCCACCAAGTCGCTCACCCGGCACCCCAGGCGCGAAGCGATCTTGAGGAGCTGGCCGAGCGAAATGTCCTGCGCTCCGTGCGCGTACCGGGAGAGGCTCACCCGCGCGATGCCTGTCCACCGCGCCAGTTCGGCCAAGGAAAGTTTTCGGGCCCGACAATAGTCCAACAGTCGTAATGCCATCGTTCTTAGAGTGTAACCTATTAGTTACGAATTGGCAAGAGGGCAAATCAGCCCCAAAGACTCCCCCCTTCTGAGTTAGCCTCGCCGGCCCCCCACCAGGACCGTATTTTCGGGGATCTCCATCAAATGCTCAACGACCCTATTACCAGCTAAATTTCGCACTAAACTGCACCTTTTCGCGACCCCAGACCTGGTCTAGTGGAGCAATTAAACGCATCAACTAGACCTGGTCCGGTCGGTTGGTCCGGTCGGTTGTCCGGTCGGTTATTGGCGGGATAAAAGGGCCGAAATCTCTTCCGGTTGCAACGATAGGATCTGGCGCCCCGGCAGATTCAGGGCTGTCTCAAGTACCCAAAGAGGTATCAGGATTTTTTGGCGCTTTTCAGCATGGGTATCGGGACTGGCCGGGGCAATGAGTAACGGCGTATGGCCAACAAGAGAGCCGCTTGTTGAATTGGTTTTACTGGGCCGGGCAGGGCAGTAGACGGCAAAGCAGAGACGGATGCCAGGGCCTGCACTGTGAAAAGATCCCCTTCACTTTGCCCTCGCGCTTTGCCTGTAGAAATGCTCTTCCACGCTGGGGAAAGGGTCATTGCAGAAACCAATACCGGATCCGAGATTAAACATGGGACCAAAAGAAAGGCAAAGATGCGGACAAGGTGTTTTGGCATAGTTCTCGAACGCGGGGAACGTACGGAAGGTAATTTTAGAAAGATCTGTGACGCGATTAAACGGAGCAAAAGGGCAAAAATGGGGGCTAAAAGGCCCTGGGCCTCCTCAAAGCACGAAATTACTCTTCCGTTGGAATTCGAAAGACTTTAGGTACGGGCCAAAGGGCTTCGAGGTCTTCGAGGCGAGGGGACCTTTGCCTTCCATTCTTAAAGGAGCAATGGCCACCGGCAAAACAATCGGCATTAAGCCGATTGTGCCGAAGGTGATCTGTCCGACGAGGACCGGATTGTCCTGGTGAGGGGGCCCCGGACCCCTCTGGACCAGCCCACAGAGAAGGGCGATGAAACTATTTTTAAAAAACCGTGAATATTTTTCCGAGTTTTGCATCAAAGATATGAAGGGGAACGGGGTGTCTGATTGACAAGATGTGTATATACAGCTAAACTGGGGAGGTCGTCGGTTGTACATTCGAGATTTTCAATGGGACTCCGGTAATGAAGATCATATTGCCAAGCATGCGGTCCAGCCCGACGAGGCGGAAGAAGCCTGCCTCCAGGCTAAAGCATTTTTGCGAAGCCGGCTGGGGCGATACGCCGCCTATGGGCAAACCGAGGCTGGACGATACCTGGTGGTGATCTTTATCCCTTTGGGGCAAGGATTGATCCGAGTGATCTCTGCCCGAGACATGGAAGCGTGTGAAAGACGATGGTTAAAAAAACGATGATCAAGAAGAAGAAATCGATCCCTCACTTTAAAACGATGGAGCAAGAAGCGGATTTTTGGGACCACCACAGTCCGCTAGATTATGATTTCCGACCGACCCGGGTGGAGTTTTTGTCCAAGCTCAAGAAACGTCTTATTTCTATTCGCCTTCATGAATCCTTGCTCCAGGCAGTCAAACATCTGGCGATGAAGAAGCACGTCCCCTATCAAACCCTGATCCATACTCTCCTCGAAAAGACCATCCGCCTAGAGCTTCGCAAAGCGGCATAATACTTTTTCCTAAACTCCCTCCTCGGGCACCAGATCAAAATGGACCTGTTTACCCCTGCTGAAACGGCCAAAATTGGGTTCTGTCAAAGGCCCCCGAACCCCGCCTCAGGGCTAAAATCGTGTAGCCGCTCCGCTGGAATTCGGGGGCCTTTGACGTTCGGACTGGAGGGGTTTCGGGGGCGTTGCGGAGTTTGGCCCGGGCCAATCGGCTGAGCCGATAGCCGATCACTTCATTTCTGGCGGTCGTCCTGGAGGTTCAAGATGAGACCCTGGCTTTGGGGTACGACCATCACCTTGAAATCTTTCTTTTCAAGCATCTCGATCGTACGGAGCTGCAGATAACTCTTCGCGGACGATAGGGCCTCGTTTTTGATGCGGATCGCGAGCGCCTCCTGCTTGGCTTGTTCCACTTCGTACTGCTTCCTTTGGATCGCCTGCTGGGCAGCGACCTTCTCTTCAATGCTTCGCTGATAGGATTCCGTCAAATGCACGTCCCGCAAGAACACGCCGTCGCCATCCAAGATGAAATACCCGTCATCCGTGAGGGATTTGGCGATGAGGTCCTTGATTCTGTCCTGGACTTCGGTGCGTTTCGGTCCATAGATTTCGGGCGCGGTGTATTTGGCCACTGTCAGGCGAATGGCGTTTCGGATAATCGGGCGAATGACGTGCTCCTCGCACCATTCTTGATCGCCCAGGTTCAAATAGACTTTGGGCGCGCTGTTGGCGGGGATGCGGTACCAAACGGTCATATCTAAACCTACGGAGTTTCCATCGGAGGTCGGACACCAGTTCGTGTCCGATTGGCCCTTGTACTGGCCTTCATTCGCATTGGCGGACATCGTGTAATCCTTGCGCCGGCAATCGTAGACGGCGACCTTGGTAATGAAGGGCAGGCGCAGTTGCCATCCCTGCTTGAGCGTCACGCCGGCGACATGGCCGGTCAACACGTTGAATTTGACGCCCTCGAACCCCGCCGGGATATACACCGCGCTGGATAAGATCGCCGCCAAGCCGGCCAGAGACGCGACCGCCCACACCAGGACAGCCGCGTTTTTGAAAATGGCGGAAATCTCAGGATCGCCGTTTCGCCACTCGCTCATTTGATTTTTTCTCCCTTGGCTTCCTTTTTCACTTTGATCGTCATCGTTTCCGTTTCCGGATCGACGCCTTTATTCTTCGCTTCACGGAATTCCCGCACGAAAAACTTAATCAGGATCGGGAGGAACCGGAGAAGGGCCCACAATCCCACGAGGGACAGCGCGACCCACAGAATGACGAGGGCTAACTCTTCTCCCATGGCCCATTATATCTTGATTTTCTGTGCGTCGGTGGAGCCCGGCCTAAAGTGACCGGTATTTAGCGTAATCGAACGGCGCGGTACGTGGTGTGGTCAGCGAATTTAGGTCCCTGGATCCTATTTTCTAAGGAGCAGGGGCCATCGCCCCAGGTACGGATGGGGCTCAGGCGGCTTTGGATTGGGTTTGCAGCAGCGTCCGGACTTTTTCGAGCAGGTCCTGAGGCCCGAAGGGTTTATGGATGTAGAAACGGACGTTCGGCACCAGCTCAAAAATATTGCGCGTGTGTCCCTGGGCGGTGAGGATCAGTACCGGGATCATCCTCATGGACGGATCCTGAAAGAGCAGCCCGCTGACCGTGAACCCATCCATTTCCGGCATCATCACGTCCAGGATGATGAGATCGGGCTTCTCCTGCCTGGCCGCGGCCAGCCCCGCTTTGCCATCCATCGCGATGTAAACTTCGTGACCTTTGTGGGTCAAGAGCGCCTGCAGCAGGTCGACAATGCTTTTGTCGTCATCCACTACTAAGATTTTCGCCATGAAAAAGCCTCGCGATAGGAATACATCGAAAAAGGCCTGATTTCAATGAGAAATTGAGATTTCGAGCACGCTGTCCCTGCCGATAGGCTATCATCTAAGTGATGAAACCTCGCTCTGAGATCAGAACCATCGCCTTTTTGGGGGATTACCTGCCGCGGAGGTGCGGCATCGCCACCTTCACGACGGATTTGTGCACCTCCGTGGCGGTCCAGTTTCCCAAGGTACAGTGCTTTTCCGTCCCCGTGAACGACGTGGAGGAAGGGTACGACTACCCCCCGGAGGTCCGCTTTGAAATTGAGGAACAGAACCTGGCGTCCTACCGACGGGCGGCGGATTTTTTGAGCATCAGCGACGTGGACGTGATCAGCGTTCAGCATGAGTTCGGCATCTACGGTGGAACAGCGGGCGGGCACTTACTCGCCCTCCTGCGCGAGGTGAACATTCCCATCGTGACCACGCTGCACACCGTGCTCAAAGAGCCCAACGCCGATCAAAAGCGTGTGATGAAGGAACTGATTCAAATGTCTACGCGCCTCGTGGTGATGTCCCAAAAGGGAGAGGGGTTCTTGAAGGACGTTTACAAGGCGCCTGCCGCCAAGATCGACAGGATTCCCCACGGCATTCCGGAAACCTCCTTCGTCGATTCCAGCTTTTACAAGGACCTCTTCGGCGTGGAGGGCAAGCAGGTGCTTTTGACGTTCGGTCTGCTCTCTCCCAACAAGGGCATTGAGAATGTGCTCAACGCCCTTCCCAAAATCGCGGCCGAGATCCCCAACGTGGTGTACATCATTTTGGGAGCGACCCATCCGCACCTTCTGCGTGATGCGGGCGAGTCTTACCGTTTGAGCCTGGAACTCTTGGCCGAAAAAAACGGCGTTCAAAAAAACGTGATCTTTTACAACCGGTTCGTGGAACTGGCGGAGCTGAAGGAGTTCATCGGCGCTGCGGATATCTACATTACCCCCTACTTGAATGAGACCCAGATTACATCCGGATCGCTGGCCTACTGTTTCGGCGCGGGCAAGGCGGTGGTGTCCACGCCCTATTGGTATGCCCAGGAGCTTTTGGCAGATGACCGCGGGGTGCTGGTTCCCTTCAACGACCCGGACGCCATCGCCCGGGCGGTGACGGGGCTTCTGACGGACGATCCCCGGCGCAATGCCATGCGCGAGAACGCCTACAAAATGGGGCGGGAAATGGTATGGGGCAACGTGGCGGGTTCCTACATGCAGTCCTTTGAAAAAGCCCGGAACGAACGGGCCGGCCTGACGCGAAAGCTATTCATGGTGAAGACGCTGGACAAACAGCTCACCGAACTTCCCGAAATGAAGCTCGACCATCTCTACCGCATGACCGACTCCACCGGGCTCTTTCAACACGCCATCGTGGCCGTGCCGAATTTTTCCACCGGATATTGCACCGACGACAACGCCCGCGCCCTGATCATGACGGTGCTTCTGGAAGAGTTGGGGGAAGATTCTCCCCGTCTATTAAACGCCGCCAGCACCTACGCCGCCTTCCTTCAATACGCCTTCGACCCGAAGCTAAGGCGTTTTCACAATGTCATGGAATTCAACCGGTCCTGGAGAGATGAGGCCATCTCCGAGGATTCCTGCGGTCGCGCGCTCTTGGCCCTGGGGACCTGCGTGGGCCGGTCGAAGAACGCCGGGTTTCAAGCCCTGGCGGGACATGTTTTCGCGCAAGCGCTCGCTCCGGTCACCGAATTCAGCTCGCCCCGGGCCTGGGCGCTGGCCTTGATGGGCGCCCACGAATACCTGCGCCGGTTCAACGGAGATCGTCAGGTAAGTCAAGTGCGGGACGCCCTGACGGACCTTCTAATGGGACTCTACGAACGCACCGCCGCCCCCGAGTGGCCCTGGTTCGAAGACTCGGTCACCTATATGAACGCCGGGCTTTCTCATGCGCTGATTTTAAGCGGCCGGTCGACTGCGCGGGCCCATGTGCTCGAGACGGGTTTGAAGACTCTGCGCTGGCTCACCAAAATCCAGACCGCCGAAGGGGGTTATCTCCGTCCGATCGGCTCTAATGGTTTTTATAAGCGCGGCGGCGTCCCGGCCCATTTTGACCAACAACCCATCGAGGTTCAGGCCATGGTGTCCGCTTGCTTAGAAGCTTATCGGTGCACCTCGGATGATTACTGGTTTAATCAGGCGCGCCGTGCCTTTGACTGGTTTTTGGGACGGAACGACCTGGGCCTTTTCCTCTACGATCCCAATACCGGCGGCTGCCGGGACGGGCTGCACGTGGACCGGGTGAACCAGAACCAAGGGGCCGAATCCACCCTGGCCTTCCTCGTCTCGCTGGCGGAGATGCAGCAGGCGCACAATGTGCTGGCCGCCTATCAAAAGCCGGTGCCCGCTTAAATGAAACAGCCCCTCGTTCACTCCAAGACCATCACCGTTCGCCGGACCTCCGTCCGGCTGTCCCCGGACCAAAACCGGGTTGTATTGCGGCCTTTTCGATTAGGGACCGATGAAGAATACATCCGGATCATCCGCCGGGTGCTGGCGCTCTCGGAAGCCGATGCTCGCCGGGAGCTGGACCACGTCTTGGCGGAGTTTTCCTCCCGCCATCGGGCATTGGCCGAGCGCTTTTTGGCGAGGTTTGGTCACCTCGAGCATTTCCTGCCCCCCGGCGGCAACCTATCGAAAACTCGGAAACTTTTGATCGGGTCCTATTTTCTCTTCGAATATTCCATCGAATCCGCAGGGCTCTTCAACCCGTCCATCCTTCCCCATCCGGATCAATCCGGTTTGCCGGCAGGCACCCTGCGCTTTCTTCTTAGCCTCCGGTCGACGGGGGAAGGCCACATCTCTTCCATCTCTTTCCGCAGCGGGGTCATCGATGCTCACAACAAGATTTCCGTGGATCCCGGTTCACGGTTTTTGACCGAGCCAGAACTCATCGAAAACCCGTCCTACGACAAATCGCTTTTTAGGCGCAAAATCGCTGAAATGGGTTTGGCCGGCGAATGGGCGAACCGTGTGATGGACCGGCTCGGTGACAGTTTCGCCCTGGCAGACTTACGAGACCGCCTGAGGGATGCCCTTCGGGATATGGCCCCGCACCGGCGGTTTGAGGACCATCCCGTCGCCGGCGGCCTGTGGCTTTTGGCCAAGTGCAATTATGAAATCCGCTTTCCGTCAGACCAGGACCTTTCGGCATGCGTCATTTTTCCCGTCACCCCCCTCCAAAGCAATGGGATCGAGGACGTGCGGCTGGTGGCGTACCGGGAGGAGAACGATAAAACGACTTACTTCGCGACCTACACCGCCTACGATGGGCGAAATGTGCTCCCGCAGTCGTTCGTCACAGAGGACTTCCGGCATTTTAAGTTCACCACCTTGAACGGGCCCGGCGCGCAGAACAAAGGCATGGCCTTATTCCCGCGCAAGATCCAAGGGCGATTTGCCATGCTCTCTCGGCAGGACGGAGAGAACATTTTTCTCACCTACTCCGACAACGTGCATTTTTGGCCTGAGACCCGGCGCGTCATGGAACCGCTCTATCCCTGGGAGTTCACGAAGATAGGCAACTGCGGCTCTCCCATCGAAACGGAAGCGGGGTGGCTGGTCTTGAGCCATGGCGTGGGGCCGATGCGGCAATACTGCCTCGGCGCCTTCCTATTGGACCGGCAGGATCCTTCCAGGGTGATCGGACGCCTGAAAGAACCACTGATGCGTCCCGAAGGGAGTGAGCGGGGAGGTTACGTGCCCAATGTTCTTTATACCTGTGGAGCGTTGGTGCATGGCGATCAGCTGGTTCTGCCCTACGGCATGTCGGACCGCGTCACGGGGTTCGCTCTAATTCCCTTGGACGAAATCCTGGCCGCCCTGTCCTAGAACTTCAGGTGGGCGCCGACGTTGATCCCGAAATCGGCGGTGGTGGTGGAGAGGCCGATCATGATCCCGCCGTCCACCCGCAATCGCGGTGTGGCGAAGTATTCGGCGGACAGAAGCAGATCCTTCGGGTTCGGATCGCCCGCGATAAGGGCCCGGTACTCTTCGTAGGTGAGACTTCCCAGGAGCTTCTTAGGCAGGAAACAATATCCGCCTCCAAGCGAGTAATGCCATTGATTGCGTAACTCCAGGCCCGGCGGGCTGCCGATGATCACGTAGCCGGCATCGGCCAAGGCCACGTAACGCTCGGCGATGGACTTGGAGAATTCCAGGCTCCCGCCTTCGTCAAATTCTCCGGTCCCTAAGCCCTTGGTACGGCTAGCGGTCGGGAATTTGATCTTGCCTACGGCATCAATAGAAGGAATGTAATCACGCTCTTCAACGAGATAGTAACGCCCTTTGAAAACCATGTCGCCCAGACCCCCGTGGGTCACGCGGCTCGCCGCTCTCCCATTTCCCTGGCGGGTGGGGACCCCCTCCACCACAATGACCTGCCCTTGGGAAGTGACACTGATCAAGGGAACAATCAGCTCCAGATCCCCGGGCTCAAAGTAGCGACGAATGCTGAACGGGATGTACGTGGTCGTGGTCCTCGAACCTGTACCGTAATCGCCGCTTTCCGTATAAATGGAAGCCCCCGCCTGCCACGTCGCTTTGTCGGTCGCCGCGGCGACCGTCGCCGCGAACATGGCAACGCCACAAAGCCAGAGCCTTGCGTGAGGGCTTGTGCGGCCCACTCAGGAATTAATGGCCAGGCCGATCGGGCATGTTCGGATGTTCAGAGTGTTCCGGATGGCCAGGATGCTCCAGCCGTTCCCCCTGTTCATGTTCTCCCAGTTCTTCATGATGGTGCTTATGTTCAGCCCTTTCCTCATGAAGAGTCTCATGCGTTTCGTGGCGAGCGTGATGCGCCGCACTGACCACGGGTCCCAGCTTAAAACCCAGATCCTTGGCGATCTTGCCCCAGCCTTCTCCCGAAGCCCGCATCGATTCCACTTTGGTCAGGGCGTCAGCCAGAGTCGGATAGGTTTTGGGATCGGTTTTAGCGAGCTCTTGCGCCGTCGCCAATCCAATCGTAATTTCTCCCCATCCTTGGCCCTTATTGCGCAGATCCTGCACCGTGGATTCCGGCACACTGAACTGCTTGGCCAGGGCATCCACTTTCTGGTCGTCCGTCTTCTCGGTTTTGTCTTTGTCGATGTGCTGCTGTTCAACCTGCAGCTTCGTGTCGTCCGCGTCGGGCTCTGCCGCGTGCAGCGGGAGCCACACCGTCATCGTTAAGGCCAATCCACACACGAGATGAAGCGTTTTGAGCTTCATGGAACACCTCCCTGTACGTTCGCTTGCCTTCTCAACCCCGTTACTTGGAACCTCGAGGTTCGCTCGCAGTAACATTTCTTATTCATTCAATACTGAAATAGACTGAAAATAAAGCTCGTTTTGAACCCCATTTTCGTGACATTTTTGAGTGTTGACACGTCTTAACATCGGGTGTATACGAAATTAGAGGAATACTTTCATGCAGACACCCGTTCGTCGGATACTAAGTTTTATCATATTAAGCCTGCTGACTGGCAGCGCTTGGGCCTCTTCTTCAAACCAGGGAAGAACGACCCTGGACAGGGATGCCACCTATGAGCAGGACCTCCGCTGGGAAGCCAGTGCAGACAAAACCATTACGCCCACCAAAGTGCTGCGCTGGGTGATGAGCCTGCGCGGACAGACCGTATCAGTCCCGAGCCAGACCGAATTCCAGCCGATCGTCAACGCTCACGACGGACACGTCCGTTTTCTCGCCGTCATCGCCTTTAAGTTCTAGAGCGCCATCTCCGAAGATAAAAATACTCATTGTAGGGCCGGTCATCGGTGATGGCTATCGACGGATCGCTCGGCAAGAACTCCGCCA
Organism: Elusimicrobiota bacterium; assembly: GCA_041486625.1. Taxonomy (GTDB): domain Bacteria; phylum Elusimicrobiota; class Elusimicrobia; order 2-01-FULL-59-12; family 2-01-FULL-59-12; genus JANLWZ01. The sequence goes on along the minus strand of JBGPLV010000001.1, from coordinate 1,148 downwards.
CCGGGGTGCGGCCGTTCACGATGCGGCGCGCTACATGAAGAAGCGCTTCTCCTTTTTGCCATTCCATCAGATCTTGCCGCGCCTTAGGAGGCAGCCGGGCCGCCAGCCTTTCCGCGGTCATAGGGGCCAGAGGCCGGTTTGAAGCCAGGAAGTGAAAACCCCAATCTACCTCCAGAGCCCTATAGACGTAAACATACGGGAATACATCCTGGAGCGACCGGGCCACCGCTTCCAGAGTCTTACGTTCCCCGGCCGGAAACCACTGCTGAAGAATGCCGCCGTCGGTGAGATGGGCCCGCGCCACAACGTAAAACTCCCGCGAGTAAAGGAGGCTGGATCCCGCCGCTTCGGGCGGCGGCGGCGGATCGAGCGTAATAAGGTCATAGCGCTCCTCTGTCCGGCGCAAGAAGCGCCGGCCGTCGTCAATCACCACGCGGGCGTTCGGCCGCGCCAGAAGATCGGAAGCGTCGGAAAAGAAGTAGCCGAATGCCCGCTTCACGCCGGGAACAAGTTCCACCGCCGTTACGCGGATATCCCATGAGAGGGCCGCGCGGAACGTGGTTCCCATCCCGAAGCATATCACGAGGGCCTTCTCAGGCGCGTGCGGAAGCATTGCCAACGGCAAATGGGCCATGACTTTTGTCAGCGGAGTGAGCACCGTCATCCCGCTGCCGTTGGTGAAGAGCCTCTTATCCAACCCCTCCCCGAAAGCAAGGGTGGAGGCAGCCGCGTCGCGGTAGACCACCGCTGCCGGATCCCGGCTTAAGATAAATGTTTCAAAATCCTGCGCCCGCTCCGCGGAATAGATGAAGAAGGCCCCCATCACGGCCATCCACGCCTGGAATTCCCCCTTTCGTTTTAACGTGTGCGCGAACATCCAAAAAAGGGCTACGAACGCGGCGCCCCATAAAAGCATCGCCGCCTTCGCGCTCAGGTGCGGTAAGAGAAGATAGGACGTCACCAAAGGCCCCAAGATGCAACCGGCCACGTTGAACGCGTAAGCCGACCCGGCTCTCGAAGGAGAACCTTTGGCGTAAGCGTCTACGAGACGCGGCGTCAGGTATCCGAGCGAAAAGCAAAGCGGGAAAATCCCGGCCGCGATCCCTCGGGATCCCCAAGGATGATGAGGACCGCAAAAGAACAGAGGC